>NZ_JACJQO010000018.1 GCF_014696715.1 Pseudanabaena sp. FACHB-2040 | reverse complement strand
CTGAACGGGTTCAACTTCAACCAGTCCGTGCTTGACTCACAGGGTCGTGTGATTGCCACCTGGGCTGACGTGATCAACCGGGCCAACCTGGGTATGGAAGTGATGCACGAGCGTAATGCTCACAACTTCCCCCTTGACCTGGCTGCTGGCGATGCTGCTCCTGTAGCGCTCACCGCTCCTGCCATCAACGGCTAAATCTAAAACTGTAGAGATGTGAGTAGTTGCATCTCTACGGCGAAATCAAAAGCGCCCTCATAAGAGGGCGCTTTTTTGTTGGGTTTGAGAGTGCTTAGAGGGTTAAGAGCGACGGTACTCAGCCGCTCCCAAAGGTAGGAATTAATCAGGTGATGGGCTGGTTTTCAGACGGTAGCCTCAGGTACCAAAGCCAAGTTGTTAGAATCTTTAAGTGATGAATCGGCACTAGAGGAAACTCCCGTGGAAGTTAATTGCGCTGTAGACTGCGTCAACGGCTGTGTACTGGGCGATAGATGTCCTAACCTCAAATACACCGAAGAAGCAGCCAAATTTATCGACGATACTCCGTTAGACAAAATGCTGGAAATGGCTGATGATGCCGTCCGCAAAAGAATCATGGCTCGCGCTTCGCAGCCACCTAAGTGGGTGCTGCCGGAAGAGTAAGGGGAAAGTGGAGAGGCGCGGAGAATTTTAGCAGTGATGACTTGCTAGACTTCTCCATCTCTTTACCCTCTCTATCTTCTTCCTGAGTCTTATGGCATTAGTAGAGTCTTTTTTAGCCCCAGCAGCAGCTGATCCAGGTGCGATCGCATATGACTTGCCATCAGCGTAATTCTGAGGCGACTGGTGGGGCTGGTGGGAGGACGGACTGGGGAAACGAATAGGCCTAGCTGCCGCAGCTGTTGACCTACGCGTATAACGGCTGCAGCGTCTTGAACTTCTATGCAGAAAATAGGTGAGTCTGAAGGGAGCCGCTTCGTATGATGAGCGGGTAACCCGGTTTCCCACAGCTGATCTAGCTGGTGCTTCAGGTAGTGAACGTGGTTCCAGAGCTGCGATCGCATTTCCGGCTCGCTCTGGATAATCTCAATCGCCTTTAAAGCTGCTGCAGTGTCTGCTGGCGTTAGCCCAGTCGTGTAAATCCAGCTAGGGGCACGATTACGTAAAAAATCGATCAGGCTGGCTGTGCCTGCAACGTAGCCGCCTAAGCTGCCCAGAGCCTTGCTGAGGGTGCCTACCTGCACTAGAGGTCGCCCCCTACAGCCAAAATGCTCTACGCATCCTGCTCCTCCACTGCCTAATACGCCGGTAGCATGGGCTTCGTCTACCAGCACCATACTGTCAAACTGCTCTGCCAAATTCAAAATTTCGGGTAAGGGGCACAGATCTCCATCCATACTAAAAACGCTGTCGGTGAGGATCAGGCAGCGGCGATAGCGATGGCGCTGTTCCTGAAGCTGCTGCCTTAGGTCGCTCAAGGAGCAGTGCGCGTAGTCTACCAGAGCAGCACCGCTCATTCGGGCACCGTTTTTCAGGCTGGAGTGGTTGTATTGGTCAGACAACACCAAATCGCGCGGGCCGACTAGTGCGCTGATTGCACCGATGTTAGCCAGGTAGCCAGAGCTAAAAACGAGGGCGTCTTCAGTTTGCTTGAGGGTTGCGATCGCACTCTCCAACTTTTCGTGCAGAGGCCGATGACCACTCAACAGCCGGGAACCTGTGCTGCCCGTGCCATAGGTCTGAATAGCCTCAATCGCCGCTGCTGCTAGCCGGGGATCGCCCGCCAGCCCTAAGTAATCGTTGCTAGCAAAGTTAATTACTTCTTGGCCATCAAACGTGACTACTGGCCCTGCCATCCCTTCTATGGACTTGACCGAGCGGTACCAGTCAGCCCGATGCAGCGTGTCTAAAGACTTGTCTATCCAGGCATAAGGATCTAGAGGCATAGCCGACTCAGGCACAGTGCTGCCCTAGCTTACCGAATTTGGTCCCCGTCTATGGCCCCTCCGGAATCCAGGCGTAGGGGCTACCCGAAACGCTGACGCCCCCATTTTTTGAGAAGGTAACAACCAAAATATTGGAATCGTCTCGCCCTACGTCTAGATATCCCCTAGCCCACACCTCGAATTGATCCACTCCGGTAATCGTTAGCCGGTAAGCGCCTTCGTCTATCCAGAAGCCCTGGCGTCGATTGAAATTCCCGGGCCGATAGAGCAGGCGATTGTCGAGATAAACTGCTCCCCAGTCACTGCCCTGGGCCACAAACTCAACCCGGACTCGCTGCCGAGGAGCAGTTGGGTAGCGGTGAGGATAGGGCACAATCACTGGCGCATTGATAATGATTTGCCGCTTGGCTTGGTCCATAAAAGGAACCAGGGAAGGTGGCGGGGCAGCATTGGCAGAGAGGGTCATTGCTGCAGCTAGGGTGGGTGCAATGGCTGAACCCTTTAGGGCTACCCCTACTAAGAACCTGCAGGTGAAGCGGCTCCAAAACCGACTCGAATTGCCGATAGAATAATCAGTCTCCGACTTCGGCATACCGACCCCTCCAGAGATAGCGCTATAAATATCTAGTCGTATTCCCAATACAGCTAGTTTCCCTGATCTAGCCTGTGACGTTGTCCATCAGAAGCAATCGGTCACAAAAGAGGCGTCCTCCAGGACGCCTCTTTTGTTTAATCACAGGTTTTGCTGTTTAATCACAGGTTTTGCCAAACCAGTTTTACCGAGTTGCGGCCCTTAGCGCTGGGCAGGTCCCATGCCTACGGTGCCTGCGTAAATAGCCTGATCACCCAGCTCATCTTCAATTCGCAGCAGGCGGTTGTATTTAGCCAGGCGCTCACTGCGCGAAAGAGACCCTGTTTTGATCTGTCCAGCCCGAGTCGCGACTGCCAGATCCGCAATTGTGGTATCTTCGGTTTCTCCAGAGCGGTGGCTGATGATCGAGGTATAGCTCCTACGCGTAGCCAGATCAACTGTTGCCAGCGTTTCTGTGAGAGAACCAATCTGGTTCAGCTTGATCAAAATCGAATTGCCAATTCCCTGCTCAATGCCCTTTTGCAGCCGGGTAGGGTTGGTCACAAACAGGTCATCGCCTACCAGCTGCACCTGAGCACCCAGCCTTTCGGTCAGAGATTTCCAACTGGTCCAGTCATCTTCATGCAGGCCATCTTCGATGGAAAGAATTGGATACTGGCTCACCAAACTTGCTAGATAGTCAATGAGCTCTGCGGGAGAATGGGCTGTACCGTCATAGGTATACTGCCCGTCTTTATAGAATTCACTGGCCGCGACATCTAATGCCAGAGCTACCTGCTCACCAGGCTGGTAGCCCGCCTTTTCAATAGCCGCAATCAAAATGTCCAGAGCCTCCTGGTTCGACCCTAGGTTGGGCGCATAGCCACCCTCATCCCCCACACCTGTCAGCTGGCCCTTCTCTTTCAAGATTTTGCTGAGGCTGGCAAATACCTCAGCGCCCCAGCGCAGCGCTTCCCGGAACGTAGGAGCCCCGATCGGCACAATCATAAATTCCTGGATATCCACGTTGTTGTCGGCATGGGCACCGCCGTTGATCACGTTCATTAGCGGTACCGGCAACACATTCGATAGGGGACCGCCCAGATACCGATATAGCGGCAGCCCAAGAGATTGAGCGGCAGCTTTAGCATTAGCCAGAGATATCGCTAAAATCGCGTTGGCCCCTAGCTTGGACTTGTTAGGCGTGCCGTCGGTTTCGATCATGACCTGATCGATTAGGCTCTGTTCCAGCGCGTTGAGACCAATCAGCTCTGGAGCCAGAATTTGCTCTATATTCTCAACCGCTTTTAGCACCCCGTTACCACCGTAACGATTCGGGTCATCATCCCGCAGCTCATGGGCTTCAAAGCTTCCGGTAGAAGCACCGCTGGGCACCTGAGCAACGCCAACACCTCCGCCCGAGAGATACACCTCGGCTTCAACCGTGGGCCGTCCCCGCGAGTCCAAGATCTCGCGTGCCTGTATGTCCTCGATAGACGTGTCCAGAATGTCAATCATGACTGTTTGTTTCCTTCATTCCGATAGTAAGGATACGTCCATTGGGGACAGCCGCAGCAGCTTGTCGAGTTTTCTTTGGCAGTGTCAGGAAACGCTGAACTCTTTAGAAATGCGGAAATACAGGGATTTTGGCTAGAATCTAAGTAGCGTATCAGCATCTAGGCTGTCACGATTACGGAGAATTTAGCGATGAGCAATACCAGTAACTTTCGAGAAGCCATTCGCAAAGCCCAGGGACAGGCACTAATTGGCCCTAACGTCATCAAAAACGCCCTGCCGTACGTCGGTGGCGGGCTGGTTCTGACGGCAGCCGGAGCTTTTGGCGGCCTCAACGTTCTGGCAAACAACCCCAACATCTTCATGCCCACCTTCTGGGTAGCCCTGATTGCCGAGTTGGCGCTGTTCTTTGTCGCCCAGCGCGTAGCAGCCCAGGAAAACAATGGCACAGCCCTACCGCTGCTGGCTACCTATAGTCTACTAAGTGGCTACACCCTCAGCGGTCTGCTCTATGTTGCCCTAGGCACTGCCGGCGTAGGCATCAATGGGATTGGAGCAGCAGCGCTGGCCTGCGGCATTACCTTTGTTGCAGCTCGACAGATCGGCTCCAACCTGTCTGAAGAAGATGGGTTTGCTCTGACTAAAACAATCGGGATTGGCGTTTTTGCCATCGTGATTGCGATTGTTGGTCAATTTATCTTTAGCCTGTTTGGCGGCCCCATCCCTCAGTTCCTCGACATTGCCATTTCTGGCTTTGGCGTGCTGATCTTTATGGGCGCAGCCGTGGTGGACTTCTTCATCCTGCCCCGCACCTATAAGGACGAGCAGTACCTCTCAGCAGCGCTGTCGATGTACCTGACCTACATCAACCTATTCATCTTTATCCTGCGGTTGCTCATCGCCATCAACCGCGATTAGACACACGAGAGGAAAGCGTGAAAGCGCTTAGGAGCAGTTGATGTTGCCTCCTGGAGGCGATTAAACTGGGGCTAAAGCATTTCTGCTGTAGAGACGTCCTCTGGGGCGTCTCTCAGTGTTTGAGGCGCTCATACAAAATTTACAACCTGGTCATCCTATGCTCGATTCTGTCGAAATCAAGCGAGAGCTTGAAAGCCTATCTGACCGCCTGGGTAAAACCCAGGACTATCTTTGACATTCCTGCCCTAGAAGCCAAAATTCAGGATCTGGAACAGGTTGCAGCCCAGCCTGACTTTTGGGACAACCAGACTCAAGCTCAAGAGGCCCTACAAGAACTCAGTGACTACAAATCTCATCTGGCTCAGCTAGAGGGGTGGAGGTCTAGCCTAGAAGACACCAAGGCTATTCTGGAGCTGCTGGAGCTGGAATCAGACGAGTCTTTGCTACAAGAAGCTCAAGACAATGTCAGCCGGCTGGGCCAAGAGCTAGAGCAGTGGGAGCTACAGCAGCTGCTCTCAGGCCCCTACGATAAGAAAGGGGCCGTTCTCACTATTAACGCCGGAGCTGGGGGCACTGATGCCCAAGACTGGGCCGAAATGCTGCTGCGGATGTACACCCGGTGGGCCGAGAGTCAGGGCTACAAGGCGCATCTGGTAGAAGTTTCTGAGGGAGAAGAGGCAGGCATTAAGTCGGCCACATTGGAAATCGAGGGCCGCTACGCCTTTGGCTACCTCCGCTCGGAAAAAGGTACCCACCGACTGGTGCGCATTTCACCTTTCAACGCCAACGATAAGCGGCAGACGAGCTTTGCTGGCGTGGAGATCATGCCGATTTTAGATCAGTCAATTGATCTGGAGATTCCCGAGAAAGACCTGGAGGTCAAGACCTCTCGATCTGGCGGAGCAGGCGGCCAAAACGTGAACAAGGTAGAGACCGCTGTGCGGATTACTCACCTACCTACCGGAATTTCGGTGCGCTGTACTCAGGAGCGATCGCAACTCCAGAACAAAGAGAAAGCCATGGTCATCCTCAAGGCCAAGCTGCTAATCATTGCTCAGGAACAGCAGGCCAAAGCGATCGCAGAAATCCGAGGCGACATGGTCGAAGCCGCCTGGGGCAACCAGATTCGCAACTACGTGTTTCATCCCTATCAGATGGTCAAAGATCTGCGAACTGGAGTAGAGACCACGGCCATTGAAGACATTATGGCCGGAGATCTCGATGCCTTCATTCAGGCATACCTGCGGCAGGAGAACCAGGTGGTGCAGACACAGTCAGTCTAATCAGAACCGACTCGCCCTCGACTGCTGGGAACACCTTGTAAAGTGGAAAGAGAACCCGTTGGATTTGGCTATGAGCGACCCTATTCTCGAACCCCCCACCGCTGACGTAGAACTCCCCGCTGCCCAGCCTGCCGAGCCCCCTCCTAGCTACGTCAAGCTGGCTATGCGGAACATGGTGCGCAAGGGCAGTAAGTCTCTGGCTCACTTTGCCCTAACCGCCGTGGGCCTAATGGGTCTGATGGTCGGGCTGGCTTACCTGACCCGCTAAATATAATCTATGCTTTCTCAGCCCTTACAGACCCCTACTCAACGGCAAATTGAGGTGCTGGTTGCCGTGAACCACCCGCTGGTGGCAATGGCCCCAGAGGGGCCGTTTTTGACTACTGCACCTGAAGATCCGTTTTTAGCCCTCGCCACCGATGCAGAGTGGCAGCACTGGTTTGGGGTCTGGATAGAGGCGCTGCGGGTCAACCTCTCGCCCATTGGCCTTTACGAGGTAGGCCTGCAGTTCACAGACGATGCCGGTATACAGCAGCTCAATGCAGCCTACCGACAACAAGACAAACCCACCGATGTCCTCGCCTTTGCCGCCCTAGAAGATACCTTGCCCCAGGTGCAGGATTTGCTACAGACAGAACCGCTGTATCTAGGAGACATTATTATCTCCCTAGATACAGCTCAGCGGCAGGCTGCCGAACAAGGTCATCCCTTACGGCAGGAAGCGATCTGGCTCAGCGCCCATGGCTTTCTTCATCTGCTAGGGTGGGATCATCCAGACGATGAAAGTTTAGTGAAGATGCTGGAAAAGCAGGCCGATCTCTTAGCCCAAATTGGGTTGATAGATAAAAAATCGAGTTAGATTGGGCACTGGCAGCCTCGGCCCTCCTGCCAAGTTTAAAGCCAGGCTAAAAAGGGTAGATTGCGCTCCTCTATATCTGTTTTGTCATTACAGCAAAAGTAATACCCCCATCCATTGGGATTGCTCCCAAACTTCTTCACACTGGCGGTTTAACCGTCTGCTTCCTCCCAGGTGTTCTCCTATGTCAACATCCCGCGAAGATATTCAGCCTATCTCCCAGACTCAGCTCCAGGACTTGACGGCTCGCGTGGATCGAACGCTCTCCCTACAGGTTGCCAGCAACCTATTTGTCAGCTTCAAATATGCCTGGCAAGGCATCAGCTATGCCTTCCGCACCCAGCGCAACTTTCGGGTTCACGTCTCTATCGGCACTCTAGCTATCTCCCTGGCTATCTGGCTGCATCTGGGCGCTATAGAAATCTCAGTTATTAGCCTGACCTGTGGCGCAGTGTTGACCATGGAGCTGATCAACACTGCCTTAGAATCGGTTGTAGACCTGACAGTGCAGCAGACCTACCACGAACTCGCTAAAATCGCTAAAGACTGTGCCGCCGCCGCCGTGCTGATCTCAGCCCTGATTGCGCTTTTGATCGCGACCTGTCTTCTATTCCCGCCCCTGTGGGCCGCTTTACAGGCTTAAACTCTCCAACACCCCATGATCATTGTCATCGACAACTACGATAGCTTCACCTACAACCTGGTGCAGTACCTAGGCGAGCTCGGTCAGCAGCTACCGGTTGCCAAAGATATTCAGGTCTTTCGCAATGATCAAATTACAGTTCAGCAGGTAGCTGACCTCAAGCCCGACGGTATCGTGATCTCTCCTGGTCCTGGTCGCCCTGAAGACGCCGGTATTTCCTTAGAAGTGATTCGAGAACTGGGACCGACTACCCCCATTCTGGGAGTTTGCCTAGGCCACCAGAGCATGGGGCAGGTTTTCGGCGGCACTGTCACCTCAGCTACAGAGCTAATGCACGGCAAAACCTCCCTGATTCACCACACGGGCGCGGGGATCTTTGCCGGTTTAGAAAATCCTTTCCAGGCGACTCGTTACCACAGCCTAGTGATCGATCGGGCCAGCTGCCCGGAGGTTCTAGAAATTACGGCCTGGGTTGAGGATGGCACTATTATGGGCGTGCGCCACCGCCAGTACCCCCACATTCAGGGCGTTCAGTTTCACCCTGAGAGCGTGCTCACAGTAGCGGGCAAACAGCTTCTGCAAAACTTTTTGGTGCCGCTGCCGCAGCCTGTCCCAGCCAGTGTGCGCTAAAGTTTCCGGCACTCAGTCTGCGCCAAAGGGTCAAATCGGGCGCTAGAGTAAAGGATGCAATGAGGGGCCGCTGGGCAGAAGATCTGTCCCGGTCACAGGTGTGGTTGCATTAAAGGCAAGGAGACAGGTGGGTATGAAGCGCCGACAGCTATTGCAATACGCAGGAACAGGACTTTTCACAACGCTGGGCCTAGGAGCCCTCTCAGCCTGGCAGGGAGCTCAGGCTCAAACAACCGGTGTAACGGTGCGGTGGCTGGGGCACACTTGCTTCTTGTTTACTGGGGATGGACGCAAGATTTTGGTCAATCCTTTTCGCCGGATTGGCTGTACTGCCGGGTATCGTCCGCCCAACGTGCAGGCTGACCTGGTAATGATCAGCAGCCGCCTGTTTGATGAGGGCTACCTGCAGGATGTGCCTGGAGATCCTCGGGTATTGGCTGAGCCAGGCACCTACGGCTTCACCAACATGCAGGTGCAGGGCATTCCCGTGTCTCACGACCGGCAAGGGGGTCGGCGATTTGGCACCAACATCATCTGGAAGTGGAATCAGGGCGGCCTCAACCTGGTACATATGGGGGGTGCTGCCGCGCCAATAGATGTCGAAGAGCAGATTTTGCTGGGGCGACCTGACGTGCTGATGGTCCCGGTGGGCGGTGGCCCTAAGGCTTACAGTGCCGAAGAAGCCGTGCGGGCCGTTCAAACGCTCAGACCTAAGATGGTTATTCCCACGCAGTACCGAACCCAGGCAGCCGATGCCGAGAGCTGCGACATCACTGCCCTAGATGACTTTTTGCAGCTGATGCAGGGAACACCGATTGCTCGTGCCAATGGCGATACGGTAGCTCTACAGCCTGCCAGTTTGCCGACTGAAGGCATGAGGATTCAGGTGATGAATTATTCCTTTGGTTAACGCATTTAGTTGACACGTTTGGTGAGATGGTCCTATGTCTAGCCCCTACCAACAGCGCCGCGAGCAGTTAATGGCCCAAATCGGCAGCGCCACTGCCGTTTTTGCCAGCGCTCCCTTGGCGGTCATGCACAACGATGTGGAGCATCCCTTCCGCCAGGACAGCGATTTCTACTACCTCACTGGCTTTAATGAGCCTCAGGCCGTGGCCGTTTTAGCGCCTCACCATGAGGAGCACCGCTTTGTGCTGTTTGTGCGGCCCAAGGACAAGGAGAAGGAAATCTGGTCAGGCTACCGGGTCGGGGTAGATGAAGCCAAGGATCGCTATGGGGCCGACCAAGTCTATCCGATCGCGGAACTAGACGAGCACCTGCCCAAATACCTGGAAAAAGCTGATCAGCTCTACTACCACTTTGGCCACGATGAGGAGCTGAACCATCGCATTCTCAGGTATTGGCAGCGGCTACTGGTAACCTACACTAAGCGGGGTACTGGGCCGGTGGCTATTGCCGACTCTCACCTACTGCTGCAGCAAATGCGGCGGGTGAAGACGGCAGATGAACTGGAGCTGATGCGACATGCGATCGCAATTTCCGCTAAAGCCCACAACCATGCCCGCGACATCACCCAGCCTGGGCGCTACGAATACGAGATTCAGGCCGAAATGGAGCACCTGTTTCGGTTAGAAGGCGCGATGGGCCCAGCCTATCCTTCGATTGTTGCCTCTGGGCCAAACGCCTGCATTCTCCACTACATTGAAAACAACCGGCAGATGAAGGCCGGAGAGCTGCTGCTGATTGATGCGGGCTGCGCCTACGGTTACTACAACGCCGACATCACCCGTACCTTTCCGGTGGGAGAGCGCTTTACAGACGAACAGCGCATTCTGTATGAGCTGGTGCTAGAAGCGCAGCTCCAGGCCATCGAAAAGGTGCAGCCCGGCCGGCCGTTCAACGAGTTTCATGATGCTGCTACTCGCGTGATTACAGAAGGCTTAGTCGAGCTAGGTCTGCTGGCAGGCGAGGTAGATACCCTGATTGAGGAGAAGAAGCACAAGGCTTTCTTCATGCACGGGACGGGACATTTTCTAGGCTTAGATGTGCATGACTCAGGCACTCTGCGTAACCCTGACAAGACCTGGAAGCCTTTTGAGCCGGGGAATGTGGTAACGGTAGAGCCAGGGATCTATGTGGCTCCCGACTATGAGCCGGTAGAGGGCCAACCCCAGGTGGACGAACGCTGGCGCGGCATTGGCATTCGCATTGAAGACGATGTTTTGGTGACCGCAACGGGCCATGAAGTTTTGACGGCGGCTGTTCCTAAAGCGCTTAAAGAGATAGAACGGTAGCGTTTCTACCATACTGAGCTAATATCAAGGCCATTCGGTACATACAGCAGTTTTGCAGCTAGATTTGCAGCAAACTTTGCGACCGAATCTACTGTGGTGTGTGAGGAACCCTACGGGTGCGGCTGAATCGGCTAATTGCAAGCCTGATGGGCGTGGCTGGAGTCTGTGCTGTTGGCGTACCCGCTAAAGCAGCCCAGCTCCAATCCTGGCAGTTTGATGCCAGCCAAAATCGATTGACCTTTACCACCGACAGCAGCGTTCAGCCTCGGGCCAGATTGTTGTCAAATCCTCATCGGCTCGTGGTAGAGCTGCCGGGCATTACCTCTGAGCAAGTTCCCACTAATCAGATGATTGGCGGTGCGGTGCGGGAAGTGAGGTTAGAGCAGTCTGAGGGGCAGGCCACGCTCATGATTTTGGAGCTGAACCCCGAGTATGCTGTTAAGCCGCAGCAGATTCAGGTTTGGGGGGTAACGCCGCAGCAGTGGGTGGTGCAGTTGCCCGATGCAGCTCAGCCCAACGCATTCTCCGTCCATCTGCCGCCAGAGATTCGTCCGCCCTCACCGCTTAGGCCCCCTGGAGTGCCCGCAGTACCGGGGGCTGGGAGGATTCATTTACCTCAGCTTGGCCCCCAGTCCGACTCTCAGGCTAGCCTACAGATTGGCCCACCCAAAGCAGCCGAGCCAGTCCCTGCGGCACAGCCTAAGCAGACCGAGACAGCCTACGCACCGTCAGCCTCCACTCAGCTGCAGAGCGTTGTGACCACGCCCAACGGCTTTTTTATTCAAACCGGAGGATCTGCGCCTCAGGTGCAGGTGTATCGAGTGCGCGATCGCAACCAAACCCGCCAGCTAGTGGTCGATGTGCTCAATGCTCAGCTCGCCAGCACCCTAAACTCTCAACCACTGCCCAATAACCAGTATGGAGTCAGTGCCTGGAGCCTGACCCAGTTTGGCACTACCCCGCCTGCGGTTCGCATTATTCTTAGCCTCGATGCCAATGCACCCGATTGGCAGGTCACGCCGATTCGACAGGGCGGCATTGTGCTGCTGCCCGCAGGAACAGCCCCCGGTCAAGCTGTAGCGCCACCTCAGGCAACGCCCCAAACCCGGCCCATCACCTTGCCCCCGATTGGCTCAGGCGCACCCCAGGGGCAACCACCAACTAGCCGCCCAGCCTCATCCAACCCCCAGCCACTGACGCTGCCGCCGATTAACCCCCCAATCTCCAGCCAGCCCGCCAACCCTCGATCTGTACCCCGTGGTCGAACAGTCGTGGTGCTTGATCCGGGTCATGGCGGCGCTGATCCAGGGGCAGTTGGGATTGGCGGGCTACAGGAAAAGCTGGTAGTGATGGCTGTAACCCAGCAGGTAGCGGCAGCACTACAGGCCCAAGGTATTACCGTGCTGCTAACCCGTCAGGGGGATCAAGAGATTGACCTGCAGCCTCGGGTTGACATTGCCGAACAGGCCAACGCCAGCCTGTTTGTCAGCATCCACGCCAACGCTATTAGCATGGACCGACCCGAAGTTAACGGGCTGGAAACCTACTACTACTCCGACATGGGAGCCAGCTTTGCCGAAGTTCTACACCGCCGAGTGATCAGCCTGACAGGCATGGGCGATCGCGGCACCCGTCAGGCCCGCTTCTATGTGCTGCGTCGCTCCTCTATGCCCGCAGTACTGATCGAGACAGGGTTTGTCACCGGAGCGATTGACGCCCCTCAGCTAGCAAACCCGGGCTGGCAGGCGCGTATGGGCAGTGCGATCGCAGAAGGGATTCTTGAGTACATCCGACAGGCCAATTGAGAGGAGACGCAGGGAGCGGGGAACGCGGAGAGAAGGTTAAGGAGATGCGGAACCGTCTTATCTTCTGTTTCCTGATCCTCTGCTCCCCTCCTGCCTTAAAACTATCCCTGCACCACTGCTGGTTCAAGCTGCGCGATCAGAGCCAGCTCAACTCGATCTTCTGCCGGCTGAGTTAGGTTTGCGCGAACGTTGGGGCCAAAGAATCGCTCAATCTTGTCCTGCTTCGCCTGCCAGGTTGTGAAAGGAACGGTTTCGGAGTTGAACTCCAGAATGAGGGCATAGGCACCGTCGATGTCTTGTTCGCGGACACCGACTAGCTCAGGGCAATCGCCAGAAGGGTTGAGGCCTAGGCGCTCGAGCACTTCGTCTAGGTGAGATTCCTGGCCGTAGCGAAAGCGGGTGATGTCTTTGCGGACCTGATTTTGGGTCGGGGTGGCCTGCGCTTCCCGAAGTTTGAGGACTGTATCAGACAGGGGCTGCGAGTAGGGCACTGGCTTCAGTTCGGAAGCTCGTAGGGCTAGCCCTCCCAACAGCACCGGAATACCGTAGAAAAATCCAGCTAGGTTCAGAGTTGGGTTGTCTTGAAAATAGGCGACAAAGCCAACAACAGTAAGAATGCCGCCAACGACAAGCAAAATAGAACCCAGGGAGGTTTTGCCGAACATGATAATCCAGTAAGTACAGTCAGTCTTCTTTAATGATGCCTGGTTGTGGGCTGTAAGGGTAGGGAATTCTCAAGATTGCTCTGTGTTAACTGGCCGCAAAGTTGCTTATCCTGTGTAAGGAGAGTTGAGCAACCAGAAATGGATTTACAGGTCATTCGCGATCGCATCGAGCAAATCAAAGGCAAGCGCGAAACGCTGGTCCGACTGCTGGAGCAGCCAGACCTCGGCACACTGCGCATTGATGTCAACCAGGCGCTAGAAGAAATGGACGACTTGCTAGAAGAATTTGACCGTTCCTTTCCTGGGCAAAACGGTTAATCCTCAATTCAGTCAGCCCAGGCTCTAATTGGCTCCCCAACTAGCTCCAGGTTTACCCAACAAGTTCATTCAAGTTTAGATCTACCCATTCAGACTCATTTCAGTAAACACTAGGCGATGGCGACCACCTATTCCGTCGAAATTCATCATCAAGGCAACACCCATACCCTAACCGTTGGCGAAGATCAGACCGTTTTAGCGGCGGCCCAAAACGCTGGGCTAGACCTGCCCTTTTCCTGCAGCGCTGGAGTTTGCACCACCTGCGCTGCCCTAGTGCTCGAAGGCCAGGTCGATCAGTCCGAGGGCATGGGCGTCAGCCCCGACCTGCAGGCGGAGGGCTATGCCCTGCTATGCGTAACCTATCCCCGCTCTGATCTCAAGCTTGAGACAGAGAAGGAAGATATTGTGTATCAAAAGCAGTTTGGACAGTCTTAGCAAGCGGAGGAGCAGGGAACCAGGGGAGCAAGAACTTCGAGACAAAGGCAAGGCAGCTTCCCTATCTTCCCCACCCATTTCCCCGCGTCTCCCACCACCCATCCACTCCCTACCCACCCACTAACCCCCATGACGACCCATTTCATCACTGCCGAAATTGACCTCAACGAATCTACCGAAGACCTGCAGCAGGCCATTGAGACCGAGCTAGAAAAGCGCGGCGAACCGCTGCGGTGGGCGGTAACTGAGGTAGATGAGGAGCAGCAGAAAGCGACAGTCGAAGCGGTTGTTACGGTCACTAACAAAGACTAACTGGTGGCTTCTCGTCCATACACTGCGGTTCTGATTATTCCGACTGGCATTGGGGCTGCCATTGGCGGCTATGCAGGAGATGCTTTGCCGGTGGCGCGGGCAATGGCGCAGGTGGCTGACCGGCTAATCACTCATCCCAATGTGCTCA
The DNA here is from genome assembly GCF_014696715.1 of Pseudanabaena sp. FACHB-2040. Taxonomy (NCBI): domain Bacteria; kingdom Bacillati; phylum Cyanobacteriota; class Cyanophyceae; order Pseudanabaenales; family Pseudanabaenaceae; genus Pseudanabaena; species Pseudanabaena sp. FACHB-2040. Next base: position 92,133 of record NZ_JACJQO010000018.1, on the reverse strand, counting down.
ATGGGGCACAGCTTTATTGGCCGCTGCCAAACGCTTATTATGTTGAGGGCTATGGGTTAGACCAGTTTGCTGCTGGGCGCTGGGGACTGCGGCCGGTTCACCAAAACCGGATTGGGCTGGTACTAGATCGAGCGATTGAGGAGGACTTGCGCTGGCGGCATTTGCAGGCAGCGGATGCAGCGCGGGCAACGCTGGGCCTGGATCTGACTGACTATGCCGTGACCGATGCGCCTTTGGATGTGACTTTGAGGACGGCAGAATCAGGCGCTACCTGGGGCACGATCGCAAATCCTGATAGTCTGCTGCGGGCAGTTGAGCGGCTGATTGCGGGAGGGGCAGATGCGATCGCAGTCGTTGCCCGTTTCCCCGACGACTTTGGCAGCGAGGCTTTGCAGAACTACCGCCAGGGTCGGGGGGTTGACCCACTGGCCGGAGCCGAAGCCGTGATCAGCCATCTCGTGGTGCGCACCTTTCAGATTCCCTGTGCTCACGCCCCAGCGCTGACGCCATTGCCGCTAGACCCTAGCCTCTCGCCCAAGTCTGCCGCTGAGGAAATTGGCCATACCTTTTTGCCCTGTGTGCTGGCCGGGCTCAGCTGTGCACCTCAGTTTGTTACTCGCGCCCCGGCTCAAGCCTCCGATCTTTGGGCCGAGCAGGTCGATGCTGTGATCGTGCCTGCTACAGCTCTAGGCGGCAGCGCCGTCATCAGCCTTAGCCGCACCAAGACCTGGGTGATTGCTGTCGAGGAAAACACAACGACTCTGCAGGTCACACCTGAGCAGCTGGGCATTCGCGCGATTCGAGTCAGCTCTTACCTAGAGGCAATTGGTGTCATAGCGACGCACAAAGCTGGCGTGGGGCTGGCGGGAATGCGATCGCACATCTTCCCAATCCAGCCGCTGGTTAAGTAATGCTTGAGTCAGAGGCTGACACTATCTTCGCTAAGATAGCGGCATCCCTGTAGCATTAGCATTGCCTTGGTGACACCCTCCCCCAACGACCAGCCCCAAATGGATCCCCTCAGCCGAATGCAAATTCTGGCAGCTATGGGGGTCACAGCCATTGTGCTGCTGCTGATTGCCCGCCTCTGGCTGTTCTTTGATACGGCTTCCCTGCTGCCGGTTCGGTTTTCGCTACCGGACGTTCTGATCGGCATTGGCGTTGGTCTGGGCATTACCGTCATCAGCTCTATTGCTTACCAGCTCTGGCCGCTCTATCGCCGGAACGCCGACTTCTATCTAAAATTTGTGCTCGAACCACTGACCTGGCCTGATCTGCTATGGATGGGGCTGCTTCCCGGTCTGAGCGAGGAACTGCTGTTTCGCGGCGTCATGCTGCCCGCTATCGGCCTCAATAGCTTCGGCATTCTCATTTCCGGTTTGAGCTTTGGCGTTCTCCATCTAAGCGGGCCACAGCAGTGGGGCTATGTGGTCTGGGCCACGATCGTTGGCTTCATTTTAGCTATCAGTGCCGTCGTTACCGGCAACCTGCTAGTGCCCATTCTGGCCCACATTCTGACTAACCTGATTTCCAGCTTTTTTTGGAAATTCAAGCAGTTAAGAAGCAGGGTTTGACCCTTAATGAGGCCGAGATTGTTCGCCGTTTCGACCCGCTGCCAGTGGTAGTTCAGGGTCGGCTGCATTATGAACTGGTGAATTAGAAGGATATGTGGTTGAGGGTTTGGGGTGCGATCGCACCCCAAACCCTCAACCTAATTCCAGCAAGCCCACCTACTGCCCTAGCTCAGCCGCAGTCTTCTCCCGGTCGAGCTTCATCACAATCGTGCCTAGCGGTGGCAACGTCAGATCCAGGGAATAGGGGCGACTGTGGAACGACCAGTCAACCGACCATTTGCCGCCCAAATTGCCCATATTGCTGCCGCCAAATTCGCGGGCATCACTATTAAACAGCTCACTGTAGTAACCCGGTTCAGGCACCCCAATGCGGTAGTGGCTGTGGGGCTGGGGAGTAAAGTTGCAGACCACCACCAAAAAGTCCCCACTGTCTTTGTCGCGGCGCAGAAACGCCACAACGCTATGGCGATTATCGCTACAGTCAATCCACTCAAACCCTTCTTGGCTAAAGTCTTGGGTAAAGAGAGCCGGTTGGTCGCGGTAAAACTGATTGAGCTTCGCAATAAAGTGCTTGTAGCTCTGGTGCGGCTCGTACTGCAGCAGGTGCCATTCTAAATCACCCCAAACATTCCACTCGCTCCACTGGCCAAACTCCATGCTCATAAACATCGTTTTCTTGCCAGGATGCATGAACATAAAGGTGAACAGACAGCGCAAGTTAGCAAACTTCTGCCACTCGTCGCCAGGCATTTTGCCTAACATATTGCTCTTGCCATGCACCACTTCATCGTGGGACAGCGCCAGCATAAAGTTTTCAGTAAAGGCGTACCAAATACTGAAGGTAACGTTGTTCTGATGGAACTGGCGGAACCAGGGATCCATGCTGAAATAGTCCAGCATGTCGTGCATCCAGCCCATGTTCCACTTCAGATTGAAGCCTAAGCCCCCAACATAGGTCGGCCAAGACACCATCGGCCAAGACGTCGATTCTTCTGCAATAGAGAGCACCCCAGGGAAATAGCTAAAGAGGACATGATTGACCTGGCGCAAAAAGTCCGCCGCTTCAATATTTTCCCGACCACCATACTCATTGGTCACCCACTCGCCTTCTTTACGGCAGTAGTCGAGATAGAGCATAGAGGCGACTGCATCTACCCGAACCCCGTCAATATGGTACTTATCAAACCAGAAGATAGCATTGGCCACTAAGAAATTGCGGACCTCGTTGCGGCCATAGTTAAAGACCAGCGTGCCCCATTCTTGGTGCTCACCCTTGCGTGGGTCAGCGTGTTCGTAGAGGTGAGTTCCATCAAAAAAGGCCAGACCGTGGCCATCCTTGGGAAAGTGGCCGGGCACCCAGTCCACAATCACTCCAATTCCGTTCTGGTGGCACTGGTCCACAAAATACATCAGGTCTTCCGGTGTACCGTAGCGAGAGGTAGCGGCATAGTAGCCAGTCACTTGGTACCCCCAAGAGCCATCAAAGGGGTGCTCGGCAATAGGCAGCAGCTCAACGTGGCTAAAGCCCAGCTCTTTAACATAGGGAATCAGTTTGTCGGCCAGCTCTCGGTAGGTGAGAAAACGGGCACCGGGCTTGAGTTCGGCCACAGTTACCACGGCTGCTTCGGTGCCGTCGGAGCGTTGGGCCGGTTCTGCTGAGGAGCCGTGTAGCCAGGAGCCCAGATGAACCTCATAGATTGAAACTGGCTGAGTCAGGGGGTCATTGTGGCGGCGCTGCTCCATCCAGTCCTGGTCCTGCCAGGTATAGGTATCGAGATCGGTGACAATAGAGGCTGTTTTGGGCCGTACCTCCTGCTGAAAGCCGTAGGGGTCAGACTTCTCGTAGATGTGGCCGGCCGGGTTCTTAATCTCGTACTTATAAGAGGCTCCTGCTGTAAGGTCAGGAATGAAGAGTTCCCAAATGCCGTTGCCCGAGCGGCGCATCTGGTGCTTGCGACCATCCCAGTGGTTGAAGTCACCCAAAACTGAGACGTTGCGGGCATTGGGAGCCCAAACCGCAAAGTAAACTCCGCTTACCCCGTTCATCACTGTAGGGTGAGCACCCAGCTTCTCATAGATGCGGTGGTGATTGCCTTCGGCAAATAGATGAATATCAAAGTCAGTAATCCGCCGCGTCTTGAAAGCGTATGGGTCGTAGATGACGCGCTCGTGCTCACCTTCTTTGAACTTGAGCTGGTAGTTAGCCAGATCCTCAGCCTCAATGATGCACTCAAAAAAGTTAGGATGATGCGCTGCTTCCATTGAGACCTGCTTGCGCTCTTCTGGCAGCACTACCCAGGCAGCTTCGGCCTGCGGCAGGTAAGCCCTCACGGCCCAGACGGTTTTGCCATCGAGCTGGATCATGTGAGGACCCAGCACTTCAAAGGGGTCGTGGTGCTGATTCCAAACAATCCGATCAATCTGCTCAGGGGCAACGGTAACAGACATACATCACCTAAATTCCAAATATCACACTGACTTTTGAGCGGCTGAAGTACCTAACGAAGCCTCAGTACCGGCAGAAGAACATTGCATGACCAAACTTAGCGTAAAGCTAAGAGGGAAGACTCGCATCTATACGGGTCAGCCAAAACTGGTTGCCGCAACTTTGCATCAGCTACTTCAGAAGCTAATTTTTTAAACTATCTGCGAAATAGATTAACAAAACTTAGCGATTCCACGAGAAAAATCTGCTGAACCGGAAGCACTTCTATTCCTCCGTTCGAGGAATAATGCTTAGGGAATAATTGGTATGAATCTCCTCAGCCCCCGACGGAGCTGTAGTAGAAAAATTACCTCCCTCACTTGCGCGGGTAAGGTTTGCATATCGCTGGAATTTTGGAGCTGCTCCTGCAGCTGGGCATATTCAGCTGGCGACAAGAGTTGGCCGTCAAGTGGGGAGCGGGCCTCAGTAATAATCTCAGTCCGTAAGATCTCCTCAGGGATATCTTCAGGCGGCGGCAGGCTCGCACCCGGCTGGGCTAAGCTGAGCACCATACCTCCTCCTAAAAGAAGCGCTACCGGGACACAGGCGCGATGATGCATTGATTATGAAGGTTTCTTTCTAGCTCGCTTCTACCATAGCGTGCTAGGCTTCTGAAGAAAATCTCTCCTCTGAGGAAAGTCTGTGGTACGTATAGAGCCTTTCCAAATCAAGTCGGGCCGCATCAGGTCTGGGTTAACGGCAGCCCTGATGGCCGTTGGTATGGGAATCGGCAGTGCAGCAGGATTGCCTGCTCAGGCAGAAACCTTTTTGGAAGAGTCAGGCACGATTGTGCCTGCCGAGCACAGTTATACCTTTGAGGGCACTGCAGGTCAGGCGATTACGATTACGCTGGAGAGCGAGGAGTTTGACTCGGTGATTTCGCTGATCGATGCAGCGGGCGAGGAAATTGCGTTTAACGATGACTTTGGCGGCACTCTAAATTCCGCGCTATTTGTAACTCTGCCCGCAGATGGTGTCTACACGGTGACCGCCCGCTCTTTTTCTGGGGAAGGCGGCGATTATCAGCTAGTAGTTCGGCTCTCAAGCCCCTTCGACATCACCTACAACGAGGCCCAAGAGCTGAATCAGCAGGGCAACTTTGAGGATGCGATCGCACGTTTCACTGATGCGATCGCCCTCGACGACAGTCAAGCCTCAGCCTATTTAGGCCGCGCCGAGGCTACCCTAGGCAGGCTCTACACCGAACAGGGAGACAGCATTGCTGGCCCCGAGGACATTCCAGCAGACATTCGAGAAGTGATTATCTCTGATTTTGAACGAGCCGCCGACCTCATTGCTGCTAGCGGTAATGAGGAGCGAGCCAACTACTTGCGAGAGCAGACTGACTACCTGCGCAACGGCAGCAGCGAACCCGGAATGTAACGCTTCTATCCCGACAGGCGCTATCCTCCAGGCAAGACCTGACGTTGCTCGTTTAGACGTTCTGCTTAAATTTAATTTTCTTCAGCAACTTTTCCGGACGAAGGAGCATCTATAGAGAACAAGTGAATGGTAGATGCACCCTGATTGTTTCCCCTGGCGCGAGCTGGGGGATTTTTTTTGTTAAGACGGGGGGGGAAGGGTTGAGGCTGGTAGGGGTACAAGGGGCTACACCCTAGAGCACGTTTGAAGAGGCAAAGATACCCCCCTTTAGCCAAAGGGCTCTAGAGACTAGAGACAACTTTAGCCACAACAAGGCAAACAAAAAAGATGCAGCCCGAGGACTGCATCTTGCGAAAAGTGTGATTGGAACTAGAACCCAAGGGCTAGCTACTGGGAAAGCTTGCGGTAGGGCACTTTGGTCGCGATATTGATGTCTCCGGTAGACACCCGAGCCGGTGCTGCGGACGTCGGGCTGATGCTGCGAGCCATACCTAGGAACAGGGAAGGATTGCCTGCAGTTGCCTTTTTCTCCTGGGGCACAAAGCGCTTGACCTGAGACTGCCAAACGATCTGGGGGAAGCCCAGTTGGGTGCGGTGGTAAGCGTCGTAACGGGGGTTGCTGATGTGAATGGGCCGCTCACCTTCAACCCGACCCGGCAGGATGCGGCGACGCTGGTAGGGCACCGTGCTGTAGCCGAAGTTGCTCAGGTACTCTTCACTGTCGAGCAGCTGATCGACCAAGCCCTGGATGCCTTTGTTGGCAACAACAATGGACCAGGCAATTTTTTCCCGCTCGTTGTAGACTTCACGGCCCAAAATCTTCTGGACACAGTGCTCTACAAACTTGTAGTTGCTGTTTTTCTCGTAGAAGCTGTTGTAAAAGGTCTTGGACAGGGCCAGACCCCGGATGAAGTCACGAACAGTAATTTGACCGTTGCGGAGCTGAGACTCCAAGAAAGGCTCACGATCCCACTTGAAAGCATAGAAGAACATCTGCCGATAAGCAGCTTCAATCAGAGCATCCATGTCAGTGGCATCCAGGATATTATCTGTAGAGAAAATCCTGGACTGTTCGTCGCCGGGGACTTCATAATTGGCAACGCGCTGGTTTTGACTGGACGGTTTGTAATTCAACAACGGAAGCGCCACGTCTGAATCTCCAGAATCTTAGGAAAATTTACAAACTTTAATCCCAATAATAAGGGAAGGGCTGACGCGAATCGGATTAACCCAAGCAAATCCTCACAGAGCTTAACATTGTGCTGTATCTGTTACGTTGCAAGGGTTTTAACCGATAAAGCAGTTGCCAGAAGAAGCGAAATATGCCCCTCCTTGCCTCGCAGAGACTCACCCATCTGTTGCCAAAGCGATCCCAAGGTTTGTTTTCAACCTTGATAAAAAGGTCAGCGCTGCGATCTGTTGCAACCTGACCTCATCTATTGATAAATTTCTTAATAAACTCTCAGAAACTACAATGCAGAGCCTTCCTTGAAGCAGGGGCTCTGCATCATTCAAGGGTGATGACCCTCGTTGGGTTTCTTAGCCTTATTCGGCAGGGCTGTCTGTCGCGGGGCTGCTCGTTTCTGCGGAGGGGGCAACGACTGCCTCTGCCGCTTGGACAGCTTTTTCCCGCGCTTCTCGCTTCTTGCGGTCAGCAACCAGAATATCCTGTATTACCGCCTGGGCTTGGGCAAACTTCTCCAGGTTACTGCGGTAGAGATCTACATCCTTTTGGAGCTTGTCAACCGAAATCTTGAGCTGTTCGCCCAGAAAGCCGAAAAGTTCATTGCGCTTCTCGGTCTCTTTGAGTATTTCTGGATCGATGCTCTCAACCAGAGTATATAGACCAATGCCGAAGGAGCGGTTGTACTTAAAAGGCTTGCGGGTTGCGATCGCAGCCAGTGCCCCTCTCAGCCCTTCCTGTCCAACTGCACTCTCTAAGTTCTCAAAGAGCCCTCTAAACTGCTCTAAAGACTGGCCCGCCACTGCTCCTTTGACCCACTCAGCATCATGCCGATACTGCTCTGGAGAACTGCCAATAGCCTGACAAATTGCTCTAAAAATTGAATCCCGGTCGGTTTCAGGTTGATACCCCTGCATGAAGCGATCAAAGGTAGTAACAACCCCCAACGCATAGATAGAGTCGTACACAAAGTCCACATTGACGTGGAGCAGGTGCATCTCCACCAGCAGCTCATCCACCACCCGCCGGTAAATGGAGTTGATAGGCCGAGTATGGTGAGAGTAGAAATCTCGCTTCGTGTCAGAAACCGTACGGACGTTGTTCACAACCGGAAATTAGGCACAACAATGATCTCTATTGTCTCTTGTAATCGGCAACTTTGCCAAGAACGGGAGTCGGGACATAGCCCTCCTCGCCGTGTCTCCCGTGCTCCCCTACAGAAACTTACCTCCCCAACTTCTTCGCTACCTTCGCGCTGGCCCGCTTAAGAAAGAGCCGACTCAGGCGCAGAGGGGTGAGTCCGGGAATGTTTTGAGCATATTGGGGCTGCTGGTCGAAGAACTGATTGACTTCGGCCAAAATAACGGCAAGGCGTTCAAGAAACGCGGCTTGGCGGTAGGGCTTGAGGTCGGCCTCGGACAGCTTTAGGGGCGAAGAGGTTTTCAGGCTATTGAGGATTCGGGCGACGTCCCATTCTCGGGAGTAGCAGGCGATTTTGTGAGCATTGAAGCCAGGATCGAGGTAGTCGGCTAGGGCGTTGTTGACGCTGGAAAACACCTGGCAGCCGCAGGCCATTGCTTCCATCGGCGGTAGGCCAAATCCTTCGCTGACGCGCTGCTGAGCCCAATACTCGGCAGAATCGTAGAGATATACCTTGGTGCGGTTAAAGAGCGCCGCTAGATCGTCTACGAAGCGATCGAGGAGCACGACATTGCAGTGCGGCTGTAGTGCGGGCACCAGATCTTGCAGCAGGTATTGCGAAGACTTGCGGGCCTGCACCAACACATCAATATCCCGCTCTTGGTGGTGGTTGGTGAAGTTCTCAGAAATGGGGTTGGGCAGGTAGTAAATCAGCGAGTTAGGAGAGGCTTGACCCCAGTAGCCCATGCTGTTGCGGCTGACGGCAATAATGGGAATCGCGGCAGGCAGCTTAAACCCATATCCAGCACTGTGGGCGTGGTAGACGACAGCATAGCCCTGCAGGCGGCGGGCCAAACGGGGCACGTGGAACCCCCAGCTAATCACAAAGATACTTTTCTCTCGATCCGTCTGCTTGAGAACGTCGTCTAGAAAGGGTGTGTCGGGTTCTCGCTCCTGGTAGGTAACGACCTCTGCCCGGCAGATCTGCTGGGCCAATTCACAGGTTTTTAGCTCTGCGAACAGACCGCCGCAGGCAAACCGTCCTCCCGTTCCAGGCACCAGAAAATATAGAGTCCGCATGGGGTTTTCTCCCACAGAGGCTGTTGCCGCGCAAGTGCGCTAGCTAAGCATTGCCAACTAAGCATCTTAGACGGCTTTGGCAGCCCCAAACGCACCAGTTTCCTGAAGCGCATCTAAGAAAGCATAGACTGCCGGGGTATGAAGGGCCGCTTTGAGGAAGGTGGCCCCAATAGGCCGATGGAGCGCAAAGGGCAACGCACATATACGGACATCGTCGGGAACAGGTTCGGCGGCCAGGCGGGGCAAGATAGCAATGCCGAGGCCCTGCTTGACCATGCCTACCATCGAAGAATCGTGGCGAATACGGTAGGCCGCCCCCAAAGAGCTGTTGAGCTGCTGTAGCTGCAGGTGAATGCGGGAGCCGCAGCTGTTGTGAGATGAGGTGATCAGGGGGTAGCGCTGCAGATCTTCTGGAGTGAGTTGGGCGCTGCGGAGCCCTGAGGGCGGCAGCAGGGCAACATACTCATCATCGAAAATATGAATCGATTCAAAGTCTTCACCACAAAAGGTTTCTGCGACGCAGACATCGACCTGGCCCTGCTGCAGCGCCCGCTGTAGTTCGTGGATCTCATCCATTTCTAGAATGGAAATAGTGACATTGGGGTAGCGGCTGTGCAGCCTTGCGATCGCACTGGGCAGCACATGGGTCGCCACACTGCGAAACGAGGCGATTCGCACGGTGCCGCCCTGCAAACCCTTGGCATGCTCTGCCTCAGTGGCAATTTCTTCTAGCAGGTGCAACATCTGGCGAGCGTGGATAGTGACGCGCTCACCCACAGGGGTGAGCTTAGCTCCGTGGCGACCCCGCTGCAGCAGCACCACGCCTAGCTCTTCTTCTAAGGTTGCGATCGCATGGCTCACAGTGGATTGAGTCACCTCTAGATCCAAAGCCGCTTCACTGAAGTTACCGCTGTCAGCCACCGCCACTAGCGATCGCAGTTGGGAAAGCTTGAGCTTAGTAAGATTCATCGCCTTCCAGAAATGCCTGAGTTAGCTATTAAACTACCCCATTCCCTTTAAGGAGATATATCGATTTCTTGCATACCAACGATGCACTCTATGCTTTGGCACCCCTGAAACCGCTAGCTAGAGTGGAAATGTAGCAAAAAGCTACAAACACACACGCAATTTCTTCTGGAACCATCTCATGAACGGCTACACCCAATATTCCAATAAACAACGCGCGGCCCTTGAGGCCCTAGTCCCTGAGACGCGTCCGGCCAAAACCAAGGAGACTGGCTTAGCAGCTGCCCTTAAGGAAGCTGGACAAGCTGCCGTTAACTTCCTCACCAGTGGCAACGACCTCCGCATCTGGACTCGGCAGCGCAACGGCCACCTAATCTGGCACGTCTACGACCCCATGACCGAGCAGCGGCAGCAGTTCTCCTCCGAAGCAGATCTGCGCTCCTGGCTAGAAACCCGCTACTACGAGTAGAACGTAATGGCTGAAGTTTCGCCACCAGAAGAAGCTGATCCGATGAGAGAAAGGCGCAGTCTGTCGACTGCGCCTTTCTTTGTCTCTAAATCCCACAACCAGTTTTCCCTAGTCGCCCTTATACCCTTTACCCTCTACTCTTTACCCTTCACTGCGTCTCAGCCGACAACTCAGAATCCAACGTATTCCCCACCTTGTCAGCAATTCCCTCAATCCACAGCTCATCCTGCTTGGTATAGCTGCGGGGCGCATTAGCCCCCAAAATCAAGACTCCGCCCTGTCCCATTGGCTGACAGATCACGCCCTGAGTATTTTCTGGCAGGTAGGTAAACTCAAACCGGCCCGGATACAGCCTTAGCGCGACCAGATAAACCGCTCGCCCAGTAGTCAGAACCCGCTTCACAATAGCCCCCGGCTGCACCTCCGGCTCAGGTCCCAAAATCCCTCGGCGCATCAACACCCGGCCATTCCAATAGGCAACGAGAGAGCGGGTCACCGTATTAGTCAAAATTAGATGCGAGGCCCAGGCCAGCTCAGTTTTAACCAAATCTGGCAGCGCTGGATCTAGGTCAAAGCCCTCTTCACCTACCAGTTCCACCGCCTCTGGAGTTACAGGCTGCACCCGCTGCCAGAGTAGACCGGTTAGAATCAGCAGCGCGCTCAAAATCACGCCTAGCACGTCTGATCTAGCCTGAGATTCAGTCAAAGCCGGGGTTTGAATCCGATTTAGCAGCAGCAGCACGCTGCCCAACAAGCCGACAGCCAAAGGCAAGCGGCGCAAGACGCGATTGGAATCGGACTGGGTCATGACAAATAAAGAACTGGCAAATCTGTAAATCTAGTGTATCTTTGTCGAGGAAAACCTCTGTTTGGATCTGCTGCGGTTCTGAAGCCCCTTCCTGAAACCAGGAGGTGATCGTGCGATTGTATTTCTCTTCTTTGCTTGCCCCATTAGGATTTTTGACTGTGTTGCTAGGTCTAGGGAATCACTCCTTTGAACCCAGCAAACTGAGCCAAGTGCAGCTAGTTCCCAACTGGGATTCGGCCTGGGTAAAAGCCTTTGTGGCCCCCGATCCGGTCGTAGAAGGACTGGTGCAGCAGTATATCCAGCAACTTGCTGGAGAAGGCTGGTCCGTGCCTGGGCAGGGGGTTTGGATTCAAACTGGCAGCGCTGTCATCGCCCAGCATCAGGGCAATACTCCCCTCCCTGCCGCCTCGCTCACCAAAATTGCCACGACCCTAAGCGCGCTAGAAACTTGGGACCCCAATCATCAGTTTGAAACGCTGATCGGTATCACCGGCACCATTGAGAACGGTGTGCTTAATGGCGACCTGATAGTTAAAGGCGGCAACGACCCTCTGTTTGTCTGGGAAGAGGCCATTGTGCTGGGCAATGCCCTGCAGCAGCTGGGAATTCGGCAGGTTACCGGTGATCTGATCATTGCCGGTGACTTTGTGATGAATTTCAATACCAACCCCTTTGAGTCTGGGCAACTGCTAATTCAGGCGTGGGATGCCGAAGCCTGGCCGCCTACTGCCTGGGAGCAGTATAGAGCTCTCCCTAGCGGTACGGCTCAACCCAGCATTCAAGTCAATGGGACGGTGCAGGTGGTGCCGCCCGAGGGCGTCAATCAGGTATCTTCCTGGGTGCTGCGCCACCAGTCTCTGCCGCTGATTGCCGTTCTCAAAGCGATGAATATCTACAGCAACAACGTCATGTCGGAGATGGTGGCCGAGATGGCGGGCGGGGCCAGCACTGTGGTCGCTAAGGCGACCCAGGCCGCTAATCTAGCTCCAGGCGAAATTCGTCTGGTCAACGGCTCCGGGTTGGGTGCTGAAAACCAAATTTCTCCCCGCGCCGTGACCGCAATGCTGGTGGCGATTCACGAAAAGCTGCGGCCTCAAGGGTTTTCAGTGGCTGATGTTTTGCCCATTGCCGGAGAAGATGTGGGCACTCTAGTGGCCCGCCGCCTGCCGCTCAAATCAGGCTTAAAAACAGGTACTCTGGCTGAGGTGAGCGCCCTGGCTGGCTTCATCCCAACTGAAGAACGGGGGCCGGTGTGGTTCACCATCATCAATTGGGGCTGGGATCTAGATGGGTTAAGACGCCATCAAGACGAGCTGCTGAACGAAATCCAAACCCACTGGGGCGTAGCCGATGCTCCTTCGATGTTTCAGCCAAAGGTGAGACTGACTCAGAGCCCCTACCAGTTGGGAGATCCGAGTCGGAATGAACCTTTTAAGGGGCAGTAGGTAGAGGAGATGCGTCTCCCCCATCATCACTCCACTTGATCTGCAGCAAACGAGCGGCGATCGCATCTCCCCCACCTGCCTGCCCCATGCGGTGCTGCCCATTTTGCCGCAGCTGCTCTAGTCGCTGAGGGTCGGTAAAGAGTGCCTTTGCAGCTGAGCCCACGGCGTCTGGATCAGGCAGCAGCTGGATCGATTCACCCAGGAGGCGGGCCTGCACTTCAGCGAAGGTGCGGGTAAACTGCGGCCCTTCTCCAGCAAAGGTAAAGGCAGGTTTGCCCAGCCCGACTAATTGCTCGGTGGCGGTACCGGCGGTTGCGATCGCACCCATTGCCAGATCCAAACACTCCGCGTAGGCATCTTGAGAAATCCGCAAGATAGCGTTCGTCTTCTGGTAGGTCGGATAAGCAGATTCTTGACTCTGCCAGCCTGCTAGGAGCAGGGCTTGGGAGTAGGGGGTGAGGTCGAGGGTGGGTGCGATCGCAGCCAGGAAAATTAGGGGCTCGTCAGCATAAACGGCAGCTACGCTCTCGACTGCCTGCAATATTTGCTGCCAGTTGCGCTCTGCTTCGGGGGAGCGGGAGCCTGGGAGCAGCACTAGGATCCGCTCAGCCTGGGGCAGGCCAGCAATTAGCTGGGCGCGTTTTTCGGCGTTGGGGTGCAGGTTGTCCATCATGGGGTTGCCTGCATAGTGGGCTGGAATGCCAAACCGCTGGAGCCAGTCTGCCGTCAGCCCATCGCGCACAAATACGGCTCGGCAGCGGTGGCGGCTCATCAGCCAGCGCTCCCAGGGCAAATACACTGGCCCCGCCCAGCCCTCAAACCAGGGGCGATCAGGCAATGGTCCCGCCTCATCTCGCAGCCAGTATTCGGATTTGGCCGTCCCCAAAAAGGCGTAAGGTGCCCCACTGAGACAGGCCAGAGCCAGCGGCACGATGTCGCCCACGGCAAAGATTACGCCTCCCTTTTTGGCCCAGTCCTTCACCGTTTGGATCTGGGCCAAGGTGAGCTGCACTAGGCCGCTTTGTACGTCTTTGGCGAGTTGGCGACCATCCATATAGATAAAGCCCCCCGACGGCATCGCCTGAGTTGGCCCAAGGGTGGCAATGCCTGCCCGTTGAAACGCCTCGCCTGCGCCGACAATTGGCATAGCCGCGATGTCGGGTGCCCCCGATAGCCCTTGCAGGGTTTTGAGAATCCGCACGGCAATGCCATCTTCACCGTGGCCGTTGCTGATGCACAAGATTTTCATGGGGTGGCAGGGGTTGGGGACTTTCTGTCAGGGGTGTAAGACGTAGTTAATCGCCTCTCTACGATTTAACGCCAGTAGCGGCGATGCCTCGGATAAACTGGCGCTGGCCAATGAGGAATAGCAGAACGACCGGCACAGTAGCAATTACCACAGCTGCCATCAGCAGCGGCCAATTGCTGGTGAACTGCTCTTGAAACGAAGCCAGGGCCAGTTGAACGGTCTGCAGCTCTGGTCGGGTAGTGAAAATCAGCGGCTTAAACAGGTCATTCCACTCGCCGATGAAGGTGAACAAAAAGAGCGTCACCAGGGCTGGACGGGCCAGGGGCAGCATCACTTCCCAGAGGATCTGCCAGCGAGAGGCCCCATCTAGCGCCGCCGCTTCTTCTAGCTCTACTGGAATGGTCAAAAAATACTGCCGCATTAGAAAAATGCCGTAACCGTTAGCAGCAGTCGGCAAAATCAGCGCCCCATAAGTATTTATCAGGTGGCCCCACTTCAGCACCATAAAAATCGGAATGACCAGCAGCTGAAAGGGAATAATCAGGGTCGCTAGCACGATTAGCAGTACAGTCTGCCGTCCGCGAAACTTCAGCCGAGCCAGAGCATAGCCCGCTAAAGCAGAGGTGACAATCTGCAGCGCCGTCACCGATAGCGCCACCAGCGAAGAGTTAGCAAAGGCCAAAGGAAAGTTGCCCTGCAGCCACGCCTCTCGGTAGTTCTGTAGCGTTAGCCCAGACACCTCGGTGCCCATTGCCGTCCCTGCTGGCTGCAGCGATGTGAACAAGACCACTCCCAGAGGCCACAGCACTACCAGCGCGCCTACTAGCAGCAGCAGGCTATTGAAAATGCGCCAAAGCCGCTCTGGCGTAAGGGACATCGGTGAGGGGGTGTCGAGCGATGGCAGGGTAGAACTCATGGGTTCAGGCTGTAGAGCCAGGGAGAAGAAGAGGTAAGCCTAAATTATTGTAGGGTGCGCCACCGCAGCGCGTGACGCACCGGCATTTTGCCCTATTCAATCAGCAGATGCTTTGTCACCATTCGCACCCACTCATTAGAGCGGCCTGTGGGCAGCGGATCAGTCCAGTCGTTGGGTTCGGCAAAGTGGAGGATGTGCAGAGTTTTGATGATTCTGTCGCATCCCAGCAAGCTACCGTAGACCGCTATACGAACTTTCTCGCTGCGGGGCGAAAGGTCAAGCGAAACTGTGGGCGGCTGTGCGCCCGATTCGGGAGATTGAAACATGAGTGTCTGGGTTCCTTTTGTAGGTGAACTTGCAGGTAAACAAGGCCCCTACCGCCTGTCATTGCGAGGAAACTGAAGCAGTCTTCAGAGAGCAACGCCTCCCAAAATCACTTCGCCTCGCTCGCCCAACAAGCAAGCAGGTTGAGGAAACCAGAACTCAAAAACCCTGATCGTCCCACCGCATAGTGCAGATGTGGATAATCAGGGTTTATCATCACCCTAGATCTCCAGACTGCCGTTATCAGTTTTGGGGGTTTAGCTGTCCGTTGGTGGTGGTACACCTTCGGGCAGCGCCAGAGTTTTCGAGTCCTGTGTCTGTGCTGCCGTGGCGACAGCTTAATGACAGAGCATAGAATAGCTGTGCCCGTGCGTCAACCGTATTGAGAAAGAGGATTACCTGAGCTGACCAATCTGCTCTAGGTGCTGCCTCAGATGCAGCGTTTCTTTGCGGATAAAGTACAGCCCCAAAACGACTGACACCGCATAGAGCAACACCCCTATCCAGTGGGTCAGCCCCGCGATCAGGCCAGCTTGATCCATACAGCCCATCATGGTGAAGAGGTTGTACCAGTCGTGAGCATTGGGATCATCTACGGTCAATGGCAACATCCGGTAGGGCGCATCGGCCATGTAGACCCCCACATCCATAAAGTTTTGCCCCGTCCAAAACAGGGTCAGGGCGCTGGAGAAAAACTGCTGACTCCCAAAAAAGTAGACCGTAAAGGCTGCTGGAAACAAAATTTGCGTCAGGGAACCGCCCAAGATCATCAGAAACCGGCCAAAGGGCAGAAACAGCAGATGCCCTGTTTCGTGAATCGCCAGATCTGGATAGTGCAGCCAGATAAAAGGGCCGTCTAAACCAGGGTTGCGCGCCCCTAAAAATCCGTAGACAGCAACAAACAGAATAATGGCTGTTTTCATCGGCTCAAAGTCCGACGCCTTGATCACCAAAGGCTGCTGTGCTGCCACAGGCTGAGTGCTCACGATTGGGCGAGACCGGCGAGGCAGCGGTGAGGCAGCCAGCGCTTCTGGCCGCTCGGGCACAGCCGAGGGCTGGGGGGCAGCGGAGCCATTCATGGTCGCCGTTTGGCCTTGGCGGGCAGAGTCCCTCTGCGTGCCAAGCAGCGAAATTTCTTCAGACCAGCTGGGAGCGGCTGCGCCGGTCTCCTGGCCATAAATTAACACCGTCCCCAGGCTCGATACCTGGAGCCGCTGCATCCCCCGCTGAATGTAGGCTACAGCAGCTTTTTGATCAGGCAGAGAGCCGGCCTCTAGCCACAGAGTGAGCCGATAGCTATGGCGCACCGCTCGCGCTGTAATGCCTTTATTGTGCAGACCTCGGGTGATGAGAGTTGCGATCGCATCCGCATCCCCCTGCCGCGCCTTAGTCAGCCAAGTTGCCTGATCCATCCCCTTCTCCAAGCCTTTCTTCCCAAGATGCCCAATCTTCTTGTACAGATTAAATCAGCTTGTTTCAGGAGAGCTAAACCTTCAAACCTACAGCCAAGCTCGGCAGCTAGAATCAAAATTCTGAAAAAGCGCTTCAGCGGAGCGCAGGGTAAGTCCCCTTTATTGCCCCCGACGACCCTCCTCCAAAGAGAATAGATTGATAGTGGGGCCAGATTTGAGAAGTACGCACGTCAACCTCAACCAGCCTATTCAATGCCTTACGTTCTTCAGCTGTGACCAGTTGCGAGGCAACCAGTCCAATTAGCTTAATCGCAGTTTCTCGCTTGCCGCTATTGTAAGTGCGAACTGCTAGTCGTACTGTATCAGCCAATTTGGTGACTTTAGAGCTCATAGTCAAAGAGTGCAATCATTACCTAGAGCATTCCTTGAGCTGCTCTACAAATTCCTATAGAAAGTTAAAGCTTCTGTGTGCTTATTGCCGTCTAACAGCTTGGAGCCACTTTGGGTTCCGTTCACTCTTCACAGCAAACGTTAGGTTGAGCTTCAGCGAAACCCAACCTACCAAACTACTGAATTTTTAGGTTTTGAAGGGTGCATCATACGTTGCAATGCGACACTCTAAGCTAGGTACCTTTAAAAAATCTGTGGCTCAATCAGAAATCAGCCGAGAATTCAGGCCACAGGATTTAGAATCAAGCCGGACAGGCCATGTCAGAATGAAGTAGCCCAAACTCAAGGAGACGAATTGTGGCTAGGCAAGCCAAACTTGACCCATCGCCAGACCTGCTGCAAGACCTGATCCAGCACAACTTTCTCTTCAAAGGTCTGGACAAGAGTTGGCTCGCGGCCTACCTAATTGACGACCAGCTCGTGCGCGAAAAGTTGTTCTCTGGTCGCCCCATCTACACGGCATTTCGCCCTGGCCAGTCGCTCGACTATCTCTATGTGCAGCTTGGGGGCGGCCCAGTCATCATCCGCAGCACGCCCCTTGACCGCATCGTTGCCATGACCTATCCCGGGTCGTGCTTTGGTATGCGAAACCTGGACTTTGACTTTGGCGGGGTGTGCCGCACATTTCCCAGCCTAGTCGAAGCGTATAAAACCACCGATGTCGTCAAAATTCCCGTAGAAGCAGTCAAAGCGCTCCACGCAGAGAGTGAAGACTTTCGAGAGCGGTACAACCTGCTCTTTGAACTGCGAGAGAAGTTTCAGTATCATCTGCTCAACTGCAGCGCCTATCCGCCTCAGGCCGTTGCTAGCTTGCTGCGGGCCCTGATTTACCAGGAGCGAAATTTGGGCAGTCAGCCTCAGGCTAATGGCAGTTTCCTGTTCGATCTACCTATTGACCTTATTGCTCGCGCCTGCCAGCTTAACCACCGCACCGTAGAGCAGGTGCTTAAGGGCATGACCCAGGTTGGTCTTTTGAAGGCCATTAAAGGGTCTGACAACCAGGGAGATGTGGTCTGTGTGGTAGACCCAGAGGGCCTAAAGGAGGTCTATGGCGCGACCCGCGATAAGGTGTCCTGGTGGCCATTGAAGTGACCTGAAGTCGGTGTGTCGCGCTCTGTGATGACGCACCCTACCGGAGTTCTATTGGGGTTCTTCAATTGCCAGGGAGACGCGATCGCCGCCGATTTCTCGCATCTCACCAAGCAGCTGCATCACCTCTTCGTAGGGCAATTCCCGGTTGGGGAGAATGTAGACAATATTCTCTGAATTGCGGCTCAGGTAGGCGTCCATCTGCCCCTTGACTGTATCAATGTCTGAGGGTTGGCCGTTTAGCTCAACCTGCCCAGCTCCTATCATTTCCACAATAAAGGGATCTGTAGGCAGGGCTGGCGGTACGTCGGTTTGTTGAGGCGGCGGCAGCTTGACCTCAATAGTCTGCTCCCCCGACAGCGTCATGGTAATCATGACGAAAAAGGCCAGCACCCCCAGCATCACGTTGAGCATAGGAATAAGATCGGCCTGGGGCAATTTAGAACTTTGCTGGCGCTTAAACCGCATGGTGGTCTCAGTAGCGCTCTAGAGCAATTTCGCCAGAGGGGCCGCGATTGTCTGGCTGGTGCCGATCGGTAGACGTGATCGCTGGCTCATACCAGTACTGCCGGTAGATCAGGTCTAGCTCGTTGCCTGCTTCGGAAAAATAGTCCATTTGCTGAGCCTGCAGGGTGACCAGCAGCCGGAAAGCTAGCAGGGCCACAATCGCAACAACCATGCCTGCGGCGGTTGTGATTAGCGCTTCACCGATACCGGCAGCGGCTCTAGAGGTTTCTTCTCCGGTGCCACCGCCGCCAATATTGAGGTTGCTGAAAGTGCCAATCAGGCCGGTTACTGTCCCTAACAGGCCCAACAGCGGCGAGACGGCCACAATGGTTTCTAGCAGCTTATCGCCTTTGCGCATCCTGACAAATTCTTTGTCGCCAGCAGCTTCCATCGCCAGCCGAAAGGTTTCGGGGGAGGGGTTTTTGAGCCGCAGGGGGGCGAGCAGAAAGCGGCCAATGGGCAGATCTTTGGATTCGGCTGCGATCGCAGCGGCCTCGTTTAAATCCCGTCGAGCCGCATCTAGCACGTCGTTGACAATTCGCTCCTCTCGCCGCAGCAGGCTAGTCCAAAACAGAGCGCGTTCAAAGGCAGTCGCAAAGGTCAAAACAGAGCAGCCAAGGATAGGAACCATAACCGGTCCTCCTGCCGCTAGCAAACTAAATACAGTTGACATAAAACTGGGCCACGCTGAACTTAGGCAACAACTTGGGCAACAACCAGGGGCAATAAACGGTCGACTTTACGCAGGATTTCTCAACGTTAGCGTATCGGAAGTCTCCCTCTGGGTCATTAAGACAACAACAGGAACAGATTAAAAAGGGCTTAAAGACCCGCTTGGCAGCTTAAATTGGGGAACTTTGCAGGGTTCAAGCTCATCTTGTAGAGGTTAGTCAGCATCACCACGAACGTAGGGGCGCTCGACGACTCGCCCGGTAGGGCTAGACACTGTTGTTGTCTTAACAGACGTCTGCTCAGAAGAGGCAGGCTCCGTAGGAGCCGCTGCAGTAGGCTGGGCTGGAGCAGGGGCGGGCTGAGATAAGGCAACCGCAGCAGGCTGCGTGGGTTGACGCACCTCCTGCCAGTTAAGGTTCCCATCGGCATCAATTCTGACCAGCACTTTATCGATCTGGTCGCTTCCGGCGGTAATGCCCCCCACGATCTGGCACTCAAATCGTTCTCCTGCCTGATTGACCCGGTAGGCTTCGCTGCCGCAGTCAACCGGGGCTCTACTGCTAAGAGCTTTGGACAGTCCTTCCTGAATCTGGTTCTCGACCTTGACCAGGTTGAGCATTGTCCGGGAGTTGGGAATGTCCCACTCTACGGTGCCGTTGCTGTCGGTTTGCACCACGTTAATGGTGAAGGTTCCCTCAGGCTTAAGCTCGCCTACACAGCGAAAGTAGCCGTTGGTTTGGCGAGTGATGTCGGTGGGGCAGCGCACTTCCTGCAGGGTCAGCCGCCGCCCCTGGCGTTCGATATCGGCCTTGATGGCCGACTCGATCTCAGCCGTATTGAGCTGATTGCCACAGGCAGCCAGCAGGGAAACTGCCGGGAACAGCAGAAGGGCTCTAGAGAGGGGAGGCATGCGATCGCAACCCAAACTTAAAAACTCAGACTAACACTATAGATTTTGTCATGGCTCTCACAGGTAAACGTCTGATTAAGCCTGTGAGCAACCGAAACCATAGCTCTTAGACCTGGTCTGGATCAACCCCTAACGCCCTGATAGCCTGTACCAAGCCTCTTCTACTGTGCTCTCTGTAGGGCTGAGATCTTCGGATCAATGATTTTGCGGCCCATGCCAGGGAACTTAATAGCCAGACAAATCTTGTTGCCTGCGCCAAAAATATGGGTCACTTCACCCGTTCCATAGGCAGTGTGAACCACCTGATCACCCACGTTCCAATCAAACTCGTGGGCACCGCTGCCGGGGCCTGCCTCTTTCTCCTTCTTCTGGCGCACCTCGCGAATGGAGGTAGCCATGCGCTGAGGTAGGCCCGAATTAGTGTTGACGTACTCGCTAGGCAGTTCTGCCAAAAACAGCGAGGGAGTCGCCGCTTCTCGGTTGTTGCCGTAGAGCCGCCGAGAGCGAGCATGGGAGATAAAAAGCCGTTCCTTGGCGCGGGTGATGCCGACATAGCAAAGGCGGCGCTCTTCTTCGATGGCGGCAGGGTCTTCTAGGGAGCGGAAGTTGGGAAATAGCCCTTGCTCCAAGCCCACCAAAAAGACAACCGGGAATTCTAAACCCTTAGAGGAGTGCAGCGTCATCAGGGAAACTTTCTCTTGCCCCTCTTTCATATTGTCTAAATCAGAGGCCAAGGATGCATTGGCAAGGAAGGCGATGAGCGACGAGTCTTCGTTTTCCTCCTCAAACTGCAGGGCGGCGTTGTAGAGTTCCTGCACGTTGGCGATGCGATCTAAGGCCTCATCGGTTCCTTCAACTTTCAGGGCTGTAATGTAGCCAGAATCTTCCAGCACACCCTGGATAATCTCAGATCCCTTGGCATCGTCTAGCCGCTCCCGGTACTTCTGGATCAGGCTAGCAAACTCCAGCACTCCCTTAGAAGATCGCCCCGCCAGCGTTTTAGCAGAGGTTTCATCACTGAGAATTTCCCAGAGGGGCACGTTGCCCAGGGTTTGAGCTGCCTGATCAAACTTCTCCAGAGTGCTCCTACCGATCCCGCGCCGAGGCACATTAATCACTCGCTTGAGGCTGACGGTGTCGGCAGGGTTGGCGATGCCCCGCAGGTAGGCGAGCACGTCTTTAATCTCACGGCGATCGTAGAATCGCAGACCTCCCACTACCTGATAGGGAATGCTGTAGCGCATTAGCAATTCTTCAAAGGCACGGGACTGGGCATTGGTACGGTAGAGAATGGCAAAGTCACGCCAACTCAACTCCGGGTTTTGGAGCTCCAGGTTACGAATCTGGCTGACGACAAAATCTGCTTCTGCCGTCTCGTCGTCGGCCCGGTAGCAGAAGATCGCGTCGCCCTCGCCCCGAGTAGGCCGCAGCACTTTGTCGATGCGCTCAGTGTTGTTTTCAATTAAGTGGTTAGCCACTTCAAGAATATTGGAGGTGGAGCGGTAGTTTTCCTCCAGCTTCACCATAGAGCGGGTGTCGTCGTCGGGCAGGCTATCGCCAAAGTCATCCTGAAAATTCATCAGAATCGTGAAATCAGCCGCCCGGAAGGAATAAATCGACTGGTCGGCATCCCCCACCACAAACACGGAGCGGTGGCTCCAGTCATTGAATTGGTCAATGGGTTCGCCGTTAGTAGCTAGCAGCCGAATCAGATCGTACTGGGTGCGGTTGGTGTCCTGGTATTCGTCTACCAGGATGTGGCGAAAGCGCTTGTGCCAATAGGCCAACACCTGCTCATTTTGCTTGAAGAGCTGAACGGGAATCCAAATCAGGTCATCGAAGTCGAGGGCGTTATTGGCGGCTAGGGCTTTTTGGTAGCGACGGTAGACGTCGCCAATTACTCGGCCCCGGTAGTTGGGCTGGTCTTTTTCAAACTCGTCGGGGGTAAGGTTCTGGTTTTTGGCGTTGCTAATGGCGTAGCGGACTGAGCGGGGGTTGAACTTTTTGTCATCCAGGTTCAACTCCTGCACCACGATGGCTTTCACCAAGCTCTGGGCATCAGACTCATCAAAGATGGAAAAGGTACGGCTCCAGCGGTAGCCCCCCGGATCTTGGTATTTCTCAATATCAAAGCGCAAAATGCGTGAGCAGAGCGCATGGAAGGTGCCGATCCAAAGTTGCTTGGTGAGGCTCTTGTAGACATGGGATTTGAGCTTGATCTGCTGATACTCCGGCAGGGCAGATAGCGCTTTGCCATGCTTAGCCCGCGCTTCTTGATCCGCAAATAGAGTCTCAATCCGCTCTTTCATCTCCTTAGCCGCCTTGTTAGTGAAGGTGACGGCCAGGATGCTCTCTGGATCAATGCGGTGGGTTAGGACCAGATTAGCAATGCGGTAAGTCAGGGCGCGCGTCTTACCAGATCCGGCTCCGGCTACCACCAGCAGTGGGCCACAAAAGTGCTCAACAGCACGACGTTGAGAGGGATTGAGGTGATTGAGGAAGTCAGTCATTGGGCCAAAAAACCGTCGCCAGCAGAGGGGTCTCCCTAGTATGACACCGGCCAGGGAACATCCGTTGTAGCCCGCTGAAGCAAAAAGGGGAGTTTCCCTAGAGAAAGTTTAAATAGAGCACACCATTTATTTGGCGCAACACACCTCTCTTTTGATAGATAAGTTTAGCTCTTTTGGTCTGATCTTTTTATCTAGTTTGTTCAGTTAAATAGCCTTTAGAGCGAAAGTAATTGCGACTCAATTTTAGGTAATTCTTTTTTTTTGGAAGTTACGAACTTCTAGGCAAAATAGGTCGTACGAGCTCAATCAACCATCGGCCCAACGAGGCTGCTACGGAATAACAAAATATACCGAATGCCCAGTACTGTACGCAGCAAACTAGTGGGATGACAGGCATGGTGATTTACAACGAACTGAAGGCAATAGTGCCTTCACCTCTGAAAAATCTTCTAAAAGGTTTCATTCGTTTCATAAAGAAATCTTCTCCTGCAAAACCTAGCTTTTCGCCCAACATTTTTCCTAATAGCCCGTGGGCTTTTACTCAGGCTGATTTGCCCTGGTTTGACCAGCCTCAAAGCATGAGGCTGTTGGAGCAGCGCAGACGTGCAGAAGGTTTAAACGATCGCGACTATAGCCTGCTACGCCAATGGTGCTTAGACGGCTACTGTATTGTTCCTAGTGTTATTCCAGAGCAGCTGATTGATGACATGCTGCGCGAAGTAGACCGCCTCTGGACTGCTAGTGAGCCTATAGAAGGTCTTTCATTTTCTGACCTACGCTTAAGTGAGGATGAAGCCCCCAGGCCTTCTATCACCCATGCTGATTTGCTCAAAATTGAGGTAGCTCAGCGGCTGCAGGCAAGGAACCGATCGAACTGGCGCATTCACGGGTTCTTTCTGCATTCAGAGGTAGCCAAAGCAGTTTCAAACAATCCTGAAGTGTCCCGTCTATCGAGGCTAATTCTAGGCTGTGATGCCGAACCCCGCTTTTCAATCAATTTTACTTACGGCAGCAGACAAGCAGCTCATCAAGATACTGCTGTATTTCAGCTATTTCCACCTAACTATATTGTTGGAGCCTGGATTGCTTGTGAGGATATTGCAGCTGATAGTGGGCCGCTGATGTATTATCCAAAATCTCATCGAGGGCAGCTATTCGAGGCCTTCAACAATTATCCTCAAACCAGTCTTAGAACGGCAAGCAGCGAAGTGACCAACGCATATTATGGCTATATAGGAAATATTGCCTCTAGGTACCCAAAAAAGTTGTTTTTAGGCAGAAAAGGAGACGTTTTTCTCTGGCACGGCATGTTGCTTCATGGCGGCAGTGAAGTACAAAAGCCAAGCCGAACCCGCCAGTCTTACGTGGTACATTTTGTCCCACCAGACAAAGAAGTATCTAGCCAGATACTAGGACCCCTCAACTGGTAATGCCTGCCGCCGAGATTTAAAGAGAGCTTACGGATCAGCCTAGTTCTTCTACAAGAGCAACGCCTTAGCTTTAGGAAGCCCTCAATTCTGGTTTCTGTGTCCGTTGGTGACGGGGGGGGGGCTGAGCTTTCGCACGTGATCTTGTAAAAAGACAATGGAGCGATGGTTGCTTTCTACAAACTTAGGAACGATGCTTAGTCGGGCCACCGTTTTCTCAATGGAGGCGATGCGATCTTCAAGCGCAGTTGCGTGCTGCAGCGTTTCAGACACTTTATCTAGGATGGAATTATCTTGTGTTCCTACCGTTTCGAGGGTGGTTTCAACGGTGGCTTCGACGGTGGTTAGGCGAGTGCCCAACTCATTCATCTGCGCGTTTGCAGTGTTTGCCCACTGCTTTAGCTGCAGCTCGCTTTCTGTAGTGGCTGCTAGGGTGGTTGCGATCGCAGCCAAATCAGTTTGCGCTAGCGCTTGTTCTACTTCGCTCAGGCGGCTGTCTAGCTTGATGACGGCTTGACTTAAGCTCTGCACACATTGCTCCCAGTCCTGGTTGGTCCGTAGGGCGGCTTCGATACCCTCAAGCCGGTTTTCCAGCAGAGCGATTGACTGGGTGCGATCGCAAGATTGCTCAATCAGACAGCTAAATTTTGCCAATAGCTGATCTACAGTACTGGCCTGTCCATTGCTAGCAAAATTAGCACTGCCCTCACCAGAGGTAACCGGAGCAGGACTTGGGGGTTCCGGCTCTGGCTTTACCGCCGCTTGCGTTTCCAAGGTGCGGCTCACCAGATTAACCAGCCATTTCGCGACAGCCATGATCGTCTCCTCAACCACAACCTGAGTCATCGGCGGCGATTGGCTGGTAGACGGAGCTGGAGTCGGCTGACTATCTTGCATATCGGGTCTGCTAAAGAATCGTGATAGCCAACTCATACTCATAGAAATGCCCTGTGCAGCTAATAGTGTTCATCGGGTCGATCTGCGTGTGTCAGTGTGGCTTGGAAGATGCTTAAGAAGTCCTTTTCAGCACCCTTACTCGGTAAAGATCCCCCCTTAGGGCGGGGGGCTTTTCACCCCCCATTCTAAGGGGGCAGGGGGATCTAAGTAAGCTACGCCGCTTCTCAGACGACATCTTAGAGGCGTTAAGCGCCAAGTTCGTCGGGACTCAGCGGAACCAGCTTATAGAGGGTTTCGGGCTCTGAGAGAGCAGTCTGCTCAGAGGGCACCGAGATTCCCCCAGCCGCAGTTTTGACCACATGCACTGTGTCTTTAACAGCGTCATTTACATCATCAGCCGTGTCTTGCACAGTATGAACTGTCTTTTTTACAGTGCCGCTGATGCCCTCAGCCGTTCTCCGTACAGCTTCACTGATCTCTTTGCTTGTGTGGTTTACCCCTGCGGCAACACTCTGAACCGCATCGCCAACCCCTTTAACCGTCTTATCGATTTCAGCAGTTGTCTTTTTGACGGTATTTCCAACACTCCCAATCGAGCTGTTAATACGATCGACAGTCTGTCTGTTAGACAGGGCACCTGCAATGCCACCAAGAGCGGCTCCTATCAAAGCCCCAATCGCAACTTTGGTCAAAGCCCGATTGCCAGAGTCTCTACTGTCTTCAGAGGTTGAGTTAGCAGGTGGGAGAACTGGGTTTCCGTTCCCTTCAACTACAGACTCTTGATTAGTCGTAACCATTATCCCCTCCTTGACTGGCCGCTGGGCGACTAATCTCAACATCGGGAAAAGGGTCGGACTGGGTAGAGACGTTCAAAATTTCTTCTTTGACAAATCCGGGTGGTGTGGAATCAGAGAGATCGTCTTGGATCTCATTTCCGTCTGGCATGCCGCTCATCTCCAGGTCAACTTCTCCAATGACTTCAATGTCACCGGTGACCTCTGACATTGACGCTTCAGAATAGGGAGTGGTTAGCGTTTCTGCTTGAGCCTTGATAGTCTCATCGGCAGCCTCATCAATGGCTTGCCGGGTAGAAGCACTCGCGGTCTTAGCGGCATCAGCTGCTTCTTGAACAGCGTTGTCTACAGAGTCTGCGGCTGTTTTTGCAGTTTCAGCCACGTCGGTCGTTGTCTCCTGAGCCGACCGAGCCAGCTTGCCAATTGCCATGTTTGCCTGATTAGCACCGGCTTGAACAGCTTCAGCCGCAGCAACAGTGATGTTGCTCTCCATCCGCTTGGTGCCTTCAGCAATATCCTTAACCGTCTGGTTAATCTGCTCAGCGGTGGAATGGACGGCCTCAGACGTAGTTGCTTTTACCTGCTGGGTGCCCTCAGCGATGCCTTCTACGGCGTCTTGAGCTGACCCCAGCACAGCGTACGTCACGCCCTCGCTCACGCTCTTGGCAGCATCTCCTACGCCTTGAGCTGCCTGACCGAGGCCGCCCCCAATCGTTTTGAGAGCACGGTCTACCCCTTTCACACTGTGGTTAAAGCCTTGGGAGGTTTTGCGGTTGGCCAGAGCTCCTAAAAGTGTTCCTACGGTTGCGCCAACAAGTCCTCCCACCAGTAACCTTGTCAACGCTGGGTTAGATTGACCTTTAGGGGCACTTTCGGGCTGGCTCTGCTGCAATACGGGAGTGGCTTTTACAACGGGTTTGACCTCAACTTCATGCACTTTTGCCTGAGGTCTTTCAGGATAAGAATTGGTTGAAGGAGAAGAGACTGGCTTAGTCATTTCTGCCTGAGGTCTTTCAGGGTAAAGATTGGTTGAAGAAGGGGAGGTTGGCCCCGTGCTGGTGGGCCGAAAATTAGTCTTTTCTGGAGTGATGGGCTGTTGGTCGCTATTCATGAAATGCTTCCTTGCTATGGCAATAATGACAATACTTAGATGGAAAAAGCTTCTCAGCAAAACTGTTTCGGTTTGTGTTCTAGAGTACAAACTGAACTAATACCCAATACAGTTTGATGGCTGACTTCACTGCAGTGTTTACTGTGGCTTAGACGCTATAACCCTATCAATTTTGATTAGAGCCTCAATTAAACTATGGAGACATCTAAAACAATCAAGAGAAGTATATACAAGGGTATTAATGTTATGAGCGAAGGTACTGATGTGGCGAGCTAGCTGTCTTTTAGGAATGAGTCTGACATTTCTATGGCTGAGGCCGGCATCAGCTCAGCCCTGTGCTTATAGAGGTGCGATCGCACCTACACCTACGACCCGAACTTACCAGCACCAGGAACTCGGATTTACCTTTGAAATTCCAGCTAACTACCGAGCCATGGGGCTTGCAGATAGCCGGGTCGCCTTTTATGACTCAGCTACCTTTGAGTATGTCCAGTGTGCTGTGCGCAATCGACAGGTGTCCCGGGTTGCCCCTGCCGCGACGCTGTATGTCAACTACGCGCCCCTGCAGGAGAACAATCTGTTAGCGCTAACCCAGCGAGTACGGCCCTGGCTGGTGTTTTATCAGCCAGCCTATGAAGCTGTGACATTGGGGAACATTCCAGTTTTGCCCTACCGCTACGTTCACCAAATTTATGGCAACTCTGTGCTGGCGCTGTCGTTTCGCTCGCTTGATCAGCAGTGGCTGGTGACCCTTGAGGGCGCACCCGAAAACCCAATTACCCCCTTGGCCCTAGCAACGATACAGCCTTAGCCACTAGGGTTTGCAATCAGGCCCAATGGCTTTCTTTGCAGCCACTGACGAACCAATTTGTCTGGCTCGGGCAACCCCTACTCTCCTAAAGCCCTTGATCCAATCATTAAGACTGAAAATAGGCGTGTTATCCCATCTGTGGGCTGATATAACATTGGCAAGCAACCCCTGTTAATACGCAAGGCTATGGTATCGGGAGCACCGTTGACGACAAACACCCTGGTTAAGGTTGTTGTTCAAATTACGGATACGGATCTGGACCCCAAGGAGCGGGCGGAAGAGGTGCAGTTTCTCCATGAGGAGCTGCAGCACGCCAGCGAGATGCAGGGGGTTCGCGTTGGTTTTCTAGAGCGGGTAACAAACGAGGGCACGCTGCAGTTTGGCGTCCGCTTTAACATTAGCGGTGAGCAGTTGCGGGCGGTGCTGGAGGGGCTGTGCGATCGCATCGAAGCCCACCCAGTCGAAGTCCTAGTCACCCTGTATATCGATGCCATGACTCTCCAGGTCAAAACCCGCGACTCGGAGGAGTTAGCAGCCACAATCCAGGCTGCCGAACTGCTGGTGCCGCCCCGCCGCACCTTCCTCGCCAAGGCCGAAACCTATGCCCGCACTTATGGCGAATTTTCGCCTGCCGAGATCGCCAACCTGGAGTGGATCCGCCAACAGCTCGATATTCCCCCGCCCGAAGCCGAACGATTGTTGGCTAAAGCCCTAGGCCCTTACCGCACCCGTCAAGCCAAACAACAGCGCTATCGAGAGGTGTTAGTTGAAGAGCTAGGCCGCCAGTTTCCGCCCACCAACGAGAGCCGCGAGATCCTTAAAGAATATGCTGTCAACCTCAAGCTGCCTGCCGAAGATGAGCTAGCCATTTTTGAGGAAGTGCTGTACAAGATTCAGTCCGATGCTGACGTCAAGCGCAGCGAAAAAGAGACTGAAGCCGTAAACACCCTGATGCAGGAAAATACTCGACTACAGGCAGAACTGCAGGAGCAGGCGGCGGCTGATCGGCAGGCGACCGTTGAGCATTACCGAATCGAGTTCGCTAAAGCCATCGAAACCACCCTCTACCCCTTACAGTACGACCAGGGCCGACTGGAGCAAGCCCGCATAATCTGGAATATCCCTGCCGAAGAGGCCAGAGCCATTGAACAAGCAGAAATCGCCCGTCGCTACGGCAGCATTCAGACGGCTGTGGGAGCCGACTACAGCCGTCTGCGGGAGCTGCTTTGGCAGGGCAAATGGCAGGAGGCCGACCGAGAGACTGAGCGAGCCTTGCTCAAAGCCTTTAACCTGGTGGGTCAGACTGGCAGTGCCAATCAACCTCTACAAGATGTCCGTATTGTCGATCACACAACTCTAGAGCAGCTGCCCTGTCTGGATCTGCTAACGGTTGACCAGCTATGGCGGCGCTACAGCGACAACCGCTTTGGCTTCAAGGTGCAGGCTCAGATCTTTGAGGAGGTGCAGGCTCAGCCCCAGGAATTTTTGCGAGCAGTGGGCTGGTCTGAAGGCTTTAGCCTAGGCAACACGCCCTTGATTCAGTCCAGCCAGCCCTACAACCAGCTGCAGTTTAGCCGGGAGGCCCCCGAGGGCCATCTGCCGACCTGGCGCTGGTGCTGTTCTAGCTTGGAGGGGGGCTATGTTATTGACGAAATCATCGTTGACACCTTTCTGAGCCGCCTGATCAACGCCTGCCAAATTCTGCAGTCTGCTTCTTCCCCTAATCCGTAGCCACCATGATCCAAGCTGCTTCACCCTGGACAACAGACGATCTCAAAATGCTTCTGCAGCAGGAAGAATGGCAGGCCGCCGATCAAATCACCTTCTGGCTAATGCTGCAGGCGAGCAATCGATTGTCGGAGGGCTGGCTGGATATTGATGCGATCGCAACCCTTCCCTGCCCGCTGCTGCACGAACTCGACTACCTCTGGATCGAAGCCAGCCAAGGCCAGTTCGGCTTTTCCCAGCAGCGCGACATCTACATCCAGGAAGCCCAGTACGAAGCCTTTCAGTTTAGCCAGCAGGTAGGCTGGATTCTATTTCAGGTCAAGCCCGTCGCCTTTTTCAAGTTCTACGACTTTCTCAACTTCAGCCTCAGCGCCCCCCGAGGCCATTTACCAGCTCTCTGGTATTGGAAACTCAACTGGGCTACCTCCTGGCTTACTGGCGGCTTTGGCACCGGACGAGGCGCAGGGTTTGGCGACACTCGTATGTTAGACGCCATGATGCTGCGGCTTGATCGCTGCAGCCTAATTTAAGCCGAACTCAAAAAAAGCTCCCCTAGGCTGTTACCTAGGGGAGCTTTTTATTTATTCAACCCGCCTA
Organism: Pseudanabaena sp. FACHB-2040; assembly: GCF_014696715.1. Taxonomy (NCBI): domain Bacteria; kingdom Bacillati; phylum Cyanobacteriota; class Cyanophyceae; order Pseudanabaenales; family Pseudanabaenaceae; genus Pseudanabaena; species Pseudanabaena sp. FACHB-2040. Next base: position 62,196 of record NZ_JACJQO010000018.1, on the reverse strand, counting down.
TTCAACTTTCAAGCGCAGCTACAGAGCCTGGGTATGATCGTCAATCAGAAGGTCGTCATCCAACAACCCTGGATCGCCTAGGCCCTTAGGAGAATCCTCGTCATCCTCGTCATCGACAGCATCGTCTTCGTCAAACCGACCGCCAACGACATCATCGTCAGCCAGCATGCCAAAGTTTCCTTCCATCTCGTAAGTCCGAGCGGTTCGATCATCTAGCACGACTTCCTGCAGAGACATGTCATCATCCAAAATGGCCGTATCGTAGCCAGCGTCGTACTCCGAGGCACTGCTAGTCTCTTCGTAGGCGTTAAAGCCTGTCCCCGCCGGAATCAAACGACCGATAATGACGTTCTCCTTAAGGCCCCGCAGCCAGTCAGACTTCCCTTCAATCGCTGCCTCAGTCAAGACGCGCGTCGTCTCCTGGAAGCTCGCAGCCGAGATAAAGCTGTCTGTATTTAGAGAAGCCTTAGTAATGCCCAGCAGCATGGGAGTATATTCAGCCGGAGCACCGCCTGTGATCGACATAGCCTCGTTCACCTGCTCAACCTGGTAGATTTCTACCAGCTCACCAGGCAGCATGGTGGTGTCACCACCATCGTCGATCCGGGCCTTGGAGGTCATCTGACGGACGATCACCTCAATGTGCTTGTCAGAAATATCAATCCCCTGAGACTGGTACACCGACTGCACCTCATTCACCAGGAAGGTTTGAACCTTCTGTAGGCTGGCCATTGCCGCATCGTGGGTGCCCATACCTTGGCTGAGGTAGAACTTAAAGAAGATCTCCAGAATCTGGTGCGGATTGGCAGGGCCATCAGTTAGCGCTTCAGCAGCCTGCACTTGCTGCCCGTCAGAAACCAGCACCGGACTACCTGAAGTGATTGGGTAATCTGTGACCACCCCATCCTCCTCAATAATCTTCACCTCAACCGTCTCGTCGTCCGCGTACACCACCTGCGCAGTACCAGGACGCTCCGATAGAACACAGGCTTCTTTGGGCTTACGAGCTTCCAACAGTTCTTCAATTCGGGGTAGACCCTGAATGATGTCTCCTGTCTTTGCCCGTTCAAACACCAGCAGCACCAGGTTATCCCCCCGCTGCACCAAGTCACCATCGTCAATGTGCAGTACTGCACCCGTCGATACCCGATAAGGACGAGCAATTCGCAGCTGCATTTGCCCATTTTCAATGGCTGTGACCTCACCCGATTCATCAATTCGGATGCCCGGAGCAATCTCACTGCCCGCCACAACCAGCCCCCCAACAGACACTGAAGGCGTCTTACCCTGCAGATCAACGGTGAACCGATCGGCCTCGCGCACTACTAGAACCCGGCGAATGGCTTCTGCCCCTTGCCGAATTCCTCGAATTTCACCTGTTTCCTTACACTGGATCTCGGTACGAGCAACCACCGATCCCGGCTCAATAGTTTGACCATCTTCCACCAGCAGCCGCGTTACCGTGCTGCCCTGAGTCTGGTCGGCCACTACATCCCGACGAATCACCAGCGTTTCCAGAATTACCATCTGCAGCCGCATGACGTCAGGATCACTGTCATCAGGAACCAGTTCGATGTCAGCTATTACATGGGGCGCATCTTCGTTAATCTCCAGCACCAGCTGGGTCCGCAGTAGTTCTATACCCTCTACAGACTTGACGCGATCGCCATCCTTGTAGGGCACTCGCTGAATCGCTCGCAGCTGAATGCTGCCGCCAGCATCGCTCACCGAGTCCTGGCTAGGCACCGGCGGCTGATCCGAAACCGGAAACTCATCCACTGGACGCAGCAGCAGGGCAGGGCCTTCAGGCGTTTCAACATACTCGACATAGTGCAGAGCCGATGCCACTAGGCCAGGCATGATTTCTTCACCCGCCTGTACCAAAGTGCCATCGCGATCCATAACATCCTCGGGGGAATCCACCATATGGATATCCCCAGGCTTGACCACAATCTCCCGCAAAATGTCGTTCTTCTGCGTGACTTCTACCACACCGCTGTTCTGACAGAAGATGTCTTTGACCACTTCGGTGCCAGCTTCTACATACTGGCCATCCTCTACCATCAGCAGAGAGATGTCCTTGTTGACTTCGTGAGCCTCCTCGGGAATCCAGAGAATAGTGCCACCCTGCACAACCTCATAGCCCTGCTTGGCCTTGCCCTTCTTAGCCACTTCCACGCCAGAGAACTTGATAATGCCACCCGTCTGAGTGCGGTAGCGATCATCTTCTAGTTCAGCTACAACCTGGTGGTTAGTCACTTTAGTCCCTGGCGTCGCAATCAGGGAGAACCGCTGGCCGTTAGTCGTCTCAAGCACGTAGTGCTCTCGCCCTTGGCCGCTCTCCACCGTAACTTGAGCCTGGTTCAGCAGCACTGAGGCCGTGATGATCTCAACCTCACGCACCCCTTTGTCCTCAGAGTTCTCGGGCAGGCGCACTACTCCGCCCCGCTCGCTCATCAGCTTGGTTTCAGCCAAAATGCCGTCAGCCTGAATCTGATCGCCGTTGCGCACCACAGGCTCAGCTCCAGGCGGTAGGTTATACACCTCGCCTGACAGCACCCAAAGCAGACCACCCCGCTGAGCTAGCCGGGTTGTGTTGCCTTGACGGTCCTTTTTCTCTTCCTGTACCAAACCAGCAAACTGCACCTCTCCAGCCAGGTCAGACGGCACGTCTTTAGTGGCCTTCTCTGTGATTTTGCGGACGCGGCCTGAGCTCGGCAGTTCCGCCAGCAGCTGCTCCTTTTGAACAGTTTCGCCGTCCTTAACAAAAAGGATCGTGCCTTGGGGCAGAGCTTCCTTCCGAGATTTGCCATCGTACTCGATGGTCAGCTCGCTATTAGCTTCCATAACCAGAGCATCTTCTCCGTGACGGGTCCGAAATGCCCGGCTCTTAAGCCGCTTGGGCAGTCGCACCACACCACCGCGCTTGGCTCGGATTTGAGGAGCCATTTCCCCAGTGAAGGTACCGCCGGTGTGGAAAGTCCGCATGGTTAGCTGCGTTCCTGGCTCCCCAATGGATTGAGCCGCGATAATACCAACGGCTTCACCTAGGTCCACCATTTCAGAGTGAGCCAGACTCCAGCCATAGCAGTGGCGGCAGACAGAGCGCGTAGCTTCACAGGTTAGAGCAGAACGCGTCATCACCTCCTCTACCCCAGCCTCATAAATCTCCTTAGCGAGGTCAGGAGAAATATCCTGATTGCGCACAGCCATTACTTCACCCGTCTTGGGGTGAATCACGTCTTCAGCGACAATCCGGCCCAGGAGTTTATCTTCCAGCGGAATCAGAACCCGTTCTCCATCCGTCATGCTGCGGAGGGGAATGCCCCGATCCGTACCGCAGTCGATCTCTCGGATAATCACATCCTGAGACACGTCTACCAGACGACGGGTTAGATAGCCAGAGTCTGCCGTTCGTAGTGCCGTATCTACCAGGCCCTTACGAGCTCCATAGGAAGAGATAACGTACTCAGTAACAGTCAGCCCTTCTCGGAAGTTGGTTTTGATCGGCAGGTCGATAATTTCCCCTTGGGGGTTAGCCATCAAGCCCCGCATACCCACCAGCTGACGAACCTGGGAGATATTTCCTCGGGCCCCCGAGAAGGCCATCATGTAGACAGAGTTAAGGGGGCTGTTCTCCTTAAAGTTTTTGACGACCTGGTCCTTCAGCTCTTCGCTGGTGCTATTCCAAGTGTCAATTACTTTCTGGAAACGCTCTACCTCAGTGATTTCGCCCCGAGTGTAGCGCTCCTCAGTAACGCGGATATTTTCTTCAGCAGCCTCAAGCAGTTCGCGCTTACTAGCAGGAACCTGCAAGTCTTCCACACTGATAGAAACACCCGCCCGAGTCGCATACCGGAAACCTAAATCCTTAAGCGCGTCGGCCATATGGGCTGTCCGCGCTGTCCCGTATTGGGTAAAGGACCAGGACATCAAATTCTTTAGCTGCTTCTTGTCAATGATCCGGTTACGGAACATTACTGTCTTCTGGTTAGACCCTTGATCAGCCATTACGTTTCTCTGCCCTCGTTTTGATGTATCTGCGTAAGCGAAGTGGGGGAACGCCTTCCCCTTCTGAGCGATTTCAGATGGACTCTCTAGCTGGCCAAGGCTTCTTGAATAGTCTTGTTGTAGATAATCCGTCCTGGTGTGGTCCTGATGTACTGAGAGATGACATTGCCTGTCGCATCTTCTCGTATGCGACGCTGGCGATAAATGCGGGTGATTGACCCGTCTTCACCTTTGTTTTCTTCTAGAACTTCGGTGTCGGGGACGTCCGTTTCAACCTCCCCTTCAAACCGCAGCCAAACGTCGGCATGAAGGCTGACCAGACCATGTTCAAAGGCCATGATCGCGTCTTCCATACTGGCGAAGTAGCGCCCTGACCCCTTTTGTTCAGTAGGGTTAGTAGCCGTTAGGTAATAACAGCCCAAGACCATGTCCTGACTTGGGGTGATGATGGGTCGCCCAGTTGCTGGAGACAGAATGTTGTTGGAGGCCAGCATCAGCAGTCGAGCCTCAGCCTGGGCTTCTAAGGACAGGGGTACGTGCACCGCCATCTGGTCACCATCGAAGTCGGCGTTAAAGGCAGGACACACCAGCGGGTGCAGCTGAATCGCGCGGCCTTCTACTAGAATCGGCTCAAACGCTTGAATTCCAAGACGGTGGAGGGTAGGTGCCCGGTTCAACATCACTGGATGGCTCTCAATCACCTCTTCCAGCACATCCCAAACGCTGGGATCATTGCGCTGAATAAGCTTCTTGGCAGCCTTGATATTGTTGACTAGCCCTTGGCGGATAAGCCGATGAATCACGAATGGCTGAAACAGCTCGATTGCCATTTCTCGAGGCAAGCCGCACTGGTGAATCTTCAGCTTAGGACCCACGACAATCACAGAACGGCCAGAGTAGTCTACTCGCTTACCCAGCAGGTTCTGCCGGAAGCGCCCCTGTTTACCCTCAATGATGTCGGATAGGGACTTCAGAGGCCGATTGTTGGCACCAACTACAGTTCGACCCCGACGACCATTGTCGATTAGGGCGTCTACTGCTTCCTGCAGCATCCGCTTTTCATTGCGAACGATGATCTCAGGAGCCAAGATTTCCTGGAGTCGGGCCAACCGGTTGTTCCGGTTGATCACTCGGCGATACAGGTCGTTTAGGTCAGAGGTGGCAAAGCGTCCACCGTCAAGTTGCACCATCGGGCGCAGGTCGGGCGGAATAACCGGAATATAAGACAGCACCATCCAGTCAGGCTTAGAGCCCGTGGCGACGAAGTTGTCGATCACCCGCAGACGTTTGATCAGCTTGGCTCGCTTCTGGCCTTTGGCGGTAGTAATCTCTTCCCGCAGCCGCTCTGCTTCAGATTCCAAGGCTAGATCTTCTAACAGCCGCTGCAGCGCTTCGGCTCCAATGCCGACCTCTACGCCTGAGAGCTGAGACTCTTCGTCATAGAGCTGGTCCTCAATTTCAATCCACTGGTCCTCTGTCAGCAGCTGCTTATAGCTGAGATTGTCAGCATTGCCAGGATCAAGGACAACATAGGCATTGAAGTAGACAATCTGCTCAACATCCCGCAGGGGCATATCCAGCAAAATAGCGATATAGCTGGGAATGCCTTTGAGATACCAGACGTGGGCAACGGGCGCTGCCAGCTTGATATAGCCCATGCGATGGCGGCGAACCCGAGATTCAGTCACCTCTACCCCGCACCGTTCGCAGACAATACCACGGTGACGAACTCGCTTGTATTTACCGCAGTGGCATTCCCAATCCTTGGCTGGGCCAAAAATGCGCTCACAGAAAAGCCCGTCCATCTCAGGCTTGAGGGTGCGGTAGTTGATGGTTTCTGGCTTGGTCACTTCGCCGACCAACATGCCATTAGGCAACGTCCGCTCTCCCCACTGACGAATGCGATCAGGAGAGGCCAGACCAATTTTGACGTAATCGAAACGCTGTTCTAGCTTGGGCATGCTCAGTGATTTCCTTCTAAGCGCGTGCTAAGTGGGAGGCTGGGGCTTGGAGGGGATGAACTAGAAGCAGGGAAACCCTGCTGTCATCACCCTCTTTCGCACCTGGGTAGAGTGAGGATTAATCCTCGACTTCTTCGAGTTCGTCTCGGGTGATGGACTCGTAGGTAGGCCGGGAGGGGGTGCGGCGATTGCTTAGATCAACCATCAGGTCAACCTCTGAATCTCGGCTGGTACCATCTTCGCGAGTTTCGACTTTGTGAACGGCAATATCCAAGCAGAGAGATTGCAGCTCTCGCATGAGCACCTTAAAGGACTCAGGCGTACCCGGACGTGGAATTGATTTGCCTTTGACGATCGCATTGAGCGCCTCGTTACGGCCCTGCATATCGTCAGACTTCACGGTTAGCAACTCCTGCAGGGTGTAGGCCGCCCCAAAGGCTTCCAGAGCCCACACTTCCATCTCTCCGAATCGCTGGCCGCCCTGCTGCGCCTTACCGCCTAGAGGCTGTTGCGTCACGAGAGAGTAGGGACCAGTAGACCGTGCGTGAATCTTGTCGTCTACCAGGTGCACCAGCTTCAGCATGTAGGCTTTACCCACAGTCACAGGCCGGTCAAAAGGCTCACCCGTACGACCGTCATAAACCTGGATTTTGCCGGGTTCGTCAGGGTTAAATACCCAGTCTTTGCCGGTTAAGTCTCTGGCTTCCTGAAGTTTGCCGTGGGTAGAGTTACGAGAGGCTTCCTGGCCGTACATCTCGTCAAAGGGAATGACCTTAAAGCGAACATCTAGATTTTCAGCAGCCCAACCGAGTAGACATTCAAACACCTGGCCCACGTTCATCCGCGAAGGCACGCCCAGCGGATTGAGTACGATGTCGACGGTGGAGCCATCAGGCAGGTAGGGCATGTCCTCAATCGGCAAAATCCGGGAAATGATGCCCTTATTGCCGTGGCGACCAGCCATCTTGTCACCGACCTGAATCTTCCGTTTCTGAGCTACATAGACCCGAACGACCATATTGGCCCCTGGAGGCAGTTCGTCGCCCTGCTCTCGCGTGAAGACCCGAACATCAACTACGCGCCCTTTCTCACCGTTGGGAACCCGCAGAGAGTTATCCCGCACGTCCCTGGCTTTTTCACCGAAGATGGCCCGCAGCAGCTTTTCTTCAGGCGGCTGGTCCGACTCTCCTTTAGGCGTCACTTTACCCACCAGGATGTCGCTAGCATCAACCCAAGCCCCAATCCGGATGATGCCGGTTTCGTCTAGCTGACGCAGCGCGTCTTCACCAACGTTGGGAATTTCCCGAGTGATCTCCTCAGGGCCTAGCTTGGTCTGCCGAGCTTCGATTTCGTACTTCTCAATGTGAATGGAGGTGTAGACGTCTTCATACACCAGCCGCTCACTGATTAAGATGGCGTCCTCGTAGTTGTAGCCTTCCCAAGGCATGTAGGAGATGGTTACGTTCTGACCCAGCGCCAATTCTCCGCCTTCAGTAGCCGAGCCGTCAGCTAGTACCTGGCCCGCCTTCACCTGTTCGCCGGGGAAAACTAGAGGACGCTGGTTTAAGCAGGTGTCCTGGTTGGAGCGCTGGTACTTTTGCAGTTCGTACTCATGCACCCGGCCTTCGGAACTCCGCACCCGAATGTAGTTGGCATCTAGGAAGATCACTTCACCATCCGTACGGCTGATAATCACCATGCCCGAGTCACGGGCAGCCTGAGCCTCTAATCCTGTACCAACTAGGGGCCGCTCCGGACGCAGCAGCGGTACTGCCTGACGCTGCATGTTAGAGCCCATGAGAGCCCGGTTAGCATCGTCGTGCTCTAGGAAAGGAATCAGTGAGGTGGCTACCGAAATAATCTGTACCGGCGAAACCGCGACATAGTCCACCTCATCGGAGGTCGTAGTCGTAAAGTCCTGGCGGTAGCGAACCGGCACCGTATCGCCAATGATGTAGCCATTCTCATCAGTAGCGATATCGCCAGGTGCAACCCGCAGATCGTCCTCCTCATCGGCGGTCATATTAGCGGGAAGGAGGTCTTTGCGCACTCGTCCCCCTTCAACCTTATAGAAGGGCGTTTCGATAAAGCCAAACTCATTGACGCGAGCGTGAGTAGCTAGGGAACCGATTAGACCCGCATTCGGACCTTCTGGTGTTTCGATGGGGCAAATCCGGCCGTAGTGGGAGGGGTGAATGTCTCGCACAGCAAAGCCTGCCCGCTCACGGGTTAGACCTCCAGGACCGAGGGCGCTCAAACGGCGCTTGTGAGTTAGCTCGGCCAACGGGTTGGTTTGGTCCATGAACTGGGAGAGCTGGCTAGAGCCGAAAAACTCTTTAATGGCGGCAACCAGAGGTTTGGGGTTAACCAGAGAAGCAGGCGTTAGCGAATCGGCGTCAGAAACAGTCATGCGCTCGCGGATTATCCGCTCTAAGCGGTTAAGACCGACTCGCACCTGGTTTTGCAGCAGCTCGCCTACAGACCGAACTCGACGGTTGCCCAAGTGGTCAATGTCATCGATATTGCCGACATCGAATTCTAGGTTGATCAGGTAATCGATTGCGGCCAGGATGTCTTGAGGAGTCAGAACGCGAGTGGATTCAGGGACGTTCAGGCGCAGCTTGCGGTTGAGCTTATAACGACCCACTCGACCTAGGTCATAGCGCTTGGGATCGGAGAAGCGAGAATGCAGCAGCTGTTCTCCGCCTGCAACGGTGGGAGGCTCACCGGGGCGCAGCTTGCGGTACAGCTCAAGCAGGGCTTCTTCTTCACTGAACTGCCCTTCTTTTTCAATGGTCTTCTGAAAATACTCTGGGTTTCGCAGAGCATCAAAGATCTCGCCGTCTGTGAGACCTAAGGCTTTCAGAAGGACTTGAGCAGAGAGCTTGCGGGTCTTATCGATCCGCACCCAAACCAGATCGTTTTTGTCTGTCTCAAACTTCAACCAGGCTCCTCGGTTAGGGATCAGGTTGGCGTTGTAGGTGCGGCGACCGTTTTTGTCGATTTCTGCTTTGTAATAAACGCCGGGGCTACGGACGATTTGGTTGACAATCACCCGCTCAGCACCGTTGATAATAAAGGTACCCCGATCGGTCATTAGCGGCAGATCGCCAATGAAAACTTCCTGGTCCTTGATTTCCCCAGTTTCTTTGTTGATCAGGCGGGTCGGGACATACATTTGAACTGCATAAGTAGCGTCCCGACGCTTGGCTTCGTCCACATCGTACTTGGGACTCTTGAGCTTGTAATCTTTGCCGAGGAAATGCAGTTCTAGCTTGCCGGTGTAGTCTGTGATTGGGGAAAAACTTTCCAGTTCCTCAATCAAGCCCTCTTCCAGAAACCAGCGAAAACTGGAGCGTTGGATTTCAACAAGGTCTGGTAGGACAAAGTTTGGGGTGGTGTAGTTCTGGTCAGTCATGCGTCTCCTCAAGCGAGCCAGGCTCTGGGTACAGAAGTTGAACGAGGAAAGTGCGGGGGCGCACTCGTCAATAGCGATTGAATAAGCTGTCGGTTAAATAAAAATGTCTAGGTCACGGGTTGCTTAGTTTAGAAACACTTAGAAACACCTAAGAAAGGAAAATTTTAGAGGGTGGGCTAACGAAAGGGCTAGGCGTGAAAAGCAGATGGAATAAAAGGTGTTTAACGCCTGTAGAGAGTTAGGGGCCTGTAGAGAGTTGGGCAGTCTGGCTAGAAACCACAGCAGCAATAATCTCGTCTACCTTGTCAGCTAGCTCAGCAGCTATCTCAAACGACAAACCGAAACAGCACCTTGATTCCCCTGCCAGCAACAAAACACCCCACGAACCAGGTCCGTGTGGCTTGTCTGCTGCTGATCGCCCTGTAAAGCATGCTCACTATAAACGAACGCATTTTACCGAAATAGTCAAGCTTTTTAATAAAACTTGACTATTGAGGAGGGCAGGCGGCAAGCTCTTGTAAATCAGAGGATCCTCCCAAAGCGGAAGTGGACTGTTCTAGCGGTAGATTAAACAGCCGAACTGCATTCGCCGTTGTCTGGGCAGCAAATTTTTCCAGATCAACACCCCGAAGCTGGGCCAGATATTCTGCTACATGGCGAACGTATGCAGGCTGGTTGCGTCGCTCTTTACGGCGGGGCTCAGGCGAGAGAAAAGGACAATCGGTTTCTACCAAAATGCGATCGCACGGCACCATTGCAGCGGCAGCTTTTACCTGATGAGCATTTTTAAAGGTCACAATACCGCTAAAGCTGATGTAGAAACCCAGATCTAGAAACAGCTGAGTTTCTTCTGGTGTTCCAGACCAGCAGTGCATTACGCCCTTCACCGGACCTTGCTGCTGCCAAAACAATCCTAGCAATTCGGCCATCGGAACGGCAGCATCTCGACAGTGGATAATTACCGGCAGCCCAAGGAACCGAGCAATCTCCAGCTGAGTCTGAAAAGCTGCTTTTTGAGTTTCTTGATCGCTGGACTTATAAAAGTCCAGCCCTATCTCTCCGATGGCGACTACTCGGGGATCAGACTGAGCCAGACTGGCAATCCGTTTAGGCAGCTCGGCTGACCACTTATCCATATCAAGTGGGTGAAGCCCCACTGCAAAAGACACTTCAGGAAAGCGATCGGCAATTGCCCGAATGGCCGGAAATTCGTCTGGCTCAACGCAGGAATGGACCAAGTGAGCCACACCTGCTTTTCGCCAAGCTTGAGCCACCTCGTTCAAATCAGATGAAAAGGTTTCAAAGTTTATGTGAACGTGGGTGTCAACGAGTTGCATGAATCCCCAAGCAATGAGTCAACGGCTAGCTGTAGTGGGCTGCACACCCTTAGGAAGCCACCGGAGTCTCGTGCTGCTTTAGGGTGCGAGCCAGATGGGATTTGCGGCGAGCCCCCGCATTGGGATGAATAACGCCCCGCTTTACGGCCTTGTCAATCTTGCTAAAGGCAGCAGACATGCGAGTTTGAACAGTAGCCATCGCTTCCGGAGAGGGATTGGCTGCATATTCGTCTACCGCTGCCAGGTAGTTTTTGATCATCGTCTTAACAGCAGACTTGTAAGACTTATTGCGGAGTCGGTTGCGTTCAGAAGTTTGAATACGCTTTTGTGCAGACTTGATATTTGCCACAGTTCGCCCTAGCTTGCTTGGAATATTGACCGGATAAAGTATCATAGCACTTAATCCAGCGAATTGATGTCCTACCCTGAGATCCACGTTAAGCTAGAGATCGACTAGGATGGTAAGACCCAGCCTCCGGGGCAGTCTGTCTGCTTGTTGGACTGCTTGACGAACGGGTGAATCTTCAGAACTGTCTTCAGAACTGGTTTACCTCAACGAAACACGACCTAATGCTGCGCATCATACATCAGCCAACCGAGGCCAGAACGGAGCTGCAGCGCATCTGTGCTCGCACCCATGACGATCAGGTTGTTCACAAGGAGGCGACCGTCCGCGAAGTCCTTCAAACGGTGAAGCGGCAGGGAGATCAGGCGCTGATTCGGTACACTGCTGATTTCGATCAGCTCACCTTGACTCCAGAGCAGCTGCGGATTCGAGGGCCAGAGCTGGATGCTGCCTATCAGCAGGTTTCCAAAGAGTTCATAGATGCTGTTCGCGTGGCCTGCCGAAACATTGAGGCCTTTCATCGGCAGCGGATGCCTAAGAGTTGGGTGCAGTTTGAGGAAGATGGGGTAGTTCTAGGCAAGCGGTATACGCCAGTCGATCGAGCCGGCATTTACATCCCGGGAGGCCGAGCAGCTTATCCTAGTACCGTTTTGATGAACGCCATTCCGGCTAGAGTTGCTGGCGTGCAGCGCATCGTCATGGTGACACCCCCAGGAGACAGCTTGACCTTGAATCCTGCTGTATTAGTAGCGGCCCAGGAAGCGGGGATCTCAGAAATTTATCGGGTGGGTGGGGCGCAAGCAGTTGCAGCTTTGGCCTACGGCACTGAAACTGTGCCCAAAGTAGATGTGATCACTGGACCTGGCAACATTTACGTCACGCTGGCGAAAAAGCTTGTGTTTGGCACAGTGGGAATTGACTCCCTGGCAGGGCCGTCAGAGGTACTCATTATCGCTGACAGCAGCGCTAACCCAACCCACGTAGCAGCAGACATGCTAGCCCAGGCCGAGCACGATCCGATAGCGGCTGCTATTTTAATTACGCCCGATGCTGCCCTAGCTGAAAAAGTGGCAAAGGAAGTGGGCCGTCAACTTGAGGGGCACCCGCGTCAAACCCTGACAGAAAAAGCCATTGCCAACTACAGCGTAGCCGTTGTCGTAGATTCACTGGAGACAGCGGCACTGCTCTCTAACGAGTTTGCCCCCGAACACCTCGAGCTAGAGGTGGCTGAGCCTTGGGATCTCCTAGAGCACATTCGCCACGCTGGCGCTATCTTCTTGGGCCATGCTACGCCCGAAGCGGTAGGAGACTACCTCGCAGGCCCGAACCACACCCTGCCAACCTCCGGTGCAGCCCGCTATGCTTCAGCCTTGGGCACAGAGACCTTTATGAAGCACTCTAGCCTGATTCAGTACTCGCAGACAGCGCTGCAGAAGGTGTCGGATGCGATCGCAGCTCTCACTCGAGCCGAAGGGTTACCTTCCCACGGCGAGTCGGTGCGGCTGCGCATCCAAAACAATCCAGGGGCGTCCAACCGTTCCCCCCTACAAGATCCCGACTCTGAGGGATAATGCACCACTGGGCAGTATCCACGTAACCCGAGTGCGGGCCGTTAGCAATCTGATCTCCAAAGCTCCCACTCACCAGCAAGGATAGGCGTTGGCAGAACGCTACAAGCTGCATCTACCGGTACCTGATCGACTCCCTGACCTTTCTGAGAAACTTGTGTTTAAGACGATTTTGGTAGCGCTGGATGAACCCAAGCTGGCAGATGATCTTGTGGAGGCCATTAACCAGATCCGGTGGCACCCAGAAGCAACGCTGATTTTGTCTCACGTCATGTTGCCTCTGGAGGACGTACCTAGTCGGGACGTCACGCTGCCCGGTTCAGCTCCAGCAGAGATTACCCAGCAGCAAATCGAAGAAGAGCTGCGCTCCCATCAAGCTGACTTGCCTGCAGCCACAACTTACATTGAAGTAGCGTTAGGGGATCCGGCTGAAGAGATCGTTCGTTTGGCAAACATCTACGAAGCCGATCTGATTATTCTGGGCAATCGGGGCCTGACAGGGCTAAACCGCATTTTGCAAGGATCTGTCAGCAGCCAGGTGCTAGAAGATGCCCACTGTTCGGTCATGGTGATTAAGTCTAGGCTGCAGGGCGACGGTTCTTAAGGGGCCATGCTTGCTAGGGCTAGCCCCCGGCCCCCAGTCATCGCCTCCGATTTAGCCCTCCTTAGGCTGGCTCAAAAATTGCTTCAAGCGCCACAGATTAAGGCTTTGAGCCAGGTTTAGAGGCAACACAGAAACGCCCTCTAAGCGTGTCTGAACCCAGCCATCGCCCCAGTGCCACTCATGAAATCCATCTACCCCGCCCGACATCAGCAGATGCAGGTGGGTATCGCTGATGGCCTTGACTTCGTGTTGAATCTCGATCGGTCCCACAGAGCTCTTAAAGATTTGCCCCAAAGTTAGGGCATCGGGCAAGCCTTCTGTAAACCGTTGGGGCCACAGCCAGCACTTGAACTGACTAGGAGCAATCAGGCTTTCTCGGATGTCAGATGCGGCGGCATCCACTTCGATTCGTAGGCTGCTGTGCTGAAAAGTGCCTAACATGGCATCGGTGACCGTTGACAGACCATTTTCCAGTATGCCAAAGGGATCAGCCGATGGGGATCGGTCAGTAGGAATCAGCCTGACAGGCCATTCCACCTTCTACAATGGCAGTAGGTAAAGTATTAAGAATTTTTAGGGCGCTGGCATGGCAGATCAACTCATCCGAGCAACAGCCGCAGAGGGCGGCATCCGGGTTGTAGGCGTCATCACCAACCGAGCAGTTGAGACAGCTCGGCAGCGCCACGGACTCTCCTACGTAGCAACGGCTGCGTTAGGGCGCACGATGTCAGCAGGGCTGTTGCTGGCTTCTAGCATGAAGCGATCGCAAGCCCGGGTCAACATCCGTGTCCGTGGCGACGGTCCCCTAGGCGGCATTTTGGTTGACGCTGGGGTAGATGGCACAGTGCGGGGCTATGTAGACAACCCAACGGTCGAGCTACCCCCCAATGCCATCGGCAAACTCGATGTGGGCGGTGCCGTTGGCCGTCAAGGCTATGTTTATGTGGTGCGGGATATTGGCTATGGCTATCCCTACTCCAGCACGGTGGAGCTAGTATCGGGCGAAATCGGCGACGATCTCACGCAGTATTTGGTGAACTCTGAGCAAACCCCCTCAGCGCTGATCCTAGGGGTTTTTGTGGGAGCCAATGGGGTAGAAGCGTCGGGCGGGCTGTTGCTCCAGATTCTCCCTAGGGCCGCTGAGGATGAAGAGATGGTTGCCACTCTAGAGTCCCGCATTGCTGCGCTGAGCGGCTTCACTCCCCTTCTCAAAGCCAACAAGACCCTACCCCAAATCTTCGAAGACCTCGTTGGCGACATGGGTCTGGAAATCCTGTCAGAAACCCAGCTAGTCCGGTTCCACTGTCCCTGCACCTTTGACCGCATGCTAGGAGCACTGAAGCTGCTGGGCGAAGCCGAACTGCAGGACATGATCGAGAAAGATGACGGCGCAGAAGCCACCTGCCACTTCTGCAACGAGGTCTACCAGGCCAGCAGCGATCATTTGGCGAAGCTGATTGAGGATCTGCGAGTAGACAGGGCCGGAGCCTCAAACTAGACACGGGGAAGGGGGACGCGGGGACGCGGAGAGGATGGGGAAGGTGAGGGAGATTGGGGAGATTGGGGAGATTGGGGAGATTGGGGAGATTGGGAGATGGGTAGATGAATGGCTACAGAGATGTGAAAAAACTCTTAGCTCTGGCTCCCTCACCTTCCCTATCTCCCCCACTCTTCTTCCCCGCTCCCCCTCCCCGCATCGTCTTATTCTCTCTCCCCACGTTGTCCTACCCCACCTCTGCCAAGCGTCGATAGACCGTTGCCAAAGCGTGCTCATCGCCGACGTTGCCAGGGAATAGCACGACGGGCAGGTTAGGAAACTGGGGATGGCTCTCTGGGGTTCTGACGATGGAAACGCCGGGCAGAATTTGACCCAGCAGGCGGGCGGTTCTTAGGGTTAGTCCGGTGCTGAGGGTGTCGTTGGAGGTAATGCCGCCCTTGCTGATGAGAAAGCCGATGGCCTCTGGCAGTCCTTGCACAATGTTCATGAGCAGGGCTGATACCTGCACGCCAAAGTCTAGCCGTGCTTGGATGGAATCAAAGGCTAACTCTTCTCGGCTGGTGTAGATGGCAGGTGTTTTGCCCTCAGCATGAATGGCATGAACTTGCTCAAGCACGCTTTGCAGCAGGGCCTGTTGGGTATCTGCGTCGCCCTGGCGGAGTTTTTCTATGGCTACCTCAAGGCCAACGATGCCGGGTTCCTGAAGCAGTTCAGTGAGTTGCTGGGTGGTCTTCTTGACGTGAGAGCCAATGATAACTGCTCCGGGTTGGCCTGCTCGCACATAGGTTCGCATATGGTCGGCATCGACTGGCTGGGTTGGCAGGGCAGCTAGGGCAGTGAGGATGCTAGCAGCGCTGCGAAACAGGAAGCGCTTGCCCTGAGCAGCAGCGGTCAGGACATCTTGAGCAAACTGATTCAAGTCGGTTTGGGTTTCGCCATCAACCGCGCAGCAAACGTTGCTCTGGAGCTGCATCAGGCGATCGAGAGAGCCCGCTCGGATGTCGGCCAGCAAAAACCGCTGCACTTCATCGGCTTTGATGCGGCCCTGGGTCTTTTCCTCAGCGTAGTCGGGCAGGTAGCTGTAGCTGTAGCCAAAGACGGAATCTTTGGCAAATTCGGTTTCGTGAACTGGCGTAGGTACGCCGTTGACAATTAGATAGTGAGTGCTATCTCGGGTGATGCGGCCGCCTTCGAAAAAGGCAGGAATTAGAAAGTGGGCATCGAAGGGGCCTAGTTCGGCTGCGATCGCATCCGTCTCTACCGGATAGTGCCCCCGCAAAGTTGAGTCGGAGCGGCTGACCACCAGGAATTCTTGAATCTTTTCTAGCTCCAGGGCAATTTTGAGGTTGTGGCACACTTCTCGCGTGACCTGATCCGCCTCTTCTGGCGTGCGGGCGCGCGTATTGGTGAGAACAAAGAAGATCGGCGAACTGTCTTGTAGACCCAGCCGCAGAGTATCCACATCCCACTGCAGCAGCAGCAAGCAGCTATGAACGGTTTGAGACCCGGTCGGATCATCATCTAGAACGATAATTTTCGGCTGGCCTGTCATGGCGCTTCTCGCTGAAACCTCTCCTCACACTATTGCCTAAGGCGGAACCCTAGCCAAGGCATTGGCTAAAGTCAGCGATAGGAATTCCTCGAAGCTGCCATAGACTTTTCTGGATTCCTTACTAGCTAGTCACTTCAGCCTTCCTGACGAGCAAAGCTCAAGGCCAAGGAAATTAGGGGGGTTAGCCTTCTGAGCTTGAGGGGTCAGGCTAATATGCAGCATGGGCATAAATTAGGGCTGGCAAAACAGTTCCCCACTTCCCTGCTTAGGTGAGGTTCAGGAGAAGTCTACATGGGTGAGGGATATCCGCATCGAATGAAGCTGTCGCAGCTGCGGGCGCTGGTAGCAATTGCTGACACCGGCTCTTTTAGCGATGCCGCGCTACAAATGGACCTGTCGCAGTCGGCGGTGAGCCATGCGATCGCAACCCTAGAAGAAGAGCTAGGCGTAATTCTTCTCAGCCGGGGACGACAGGGCGCGGTCCTCACACCAATTGGCGAGCAGATCACGGAAGATGCCCGTCAGATTATGCAATCCCTAGACAACATTGGTCGCAAAGCCCATCTCTCTAAGGGGCTCACAAGCGGCCAGGTTCGAATTGCCGCCTTTCGCAGCGTCGCCACCCACATTCTGCCAGAAGTGATCCAGCACTTTCGCCAGAAATACCCTGGCATCAGCGTCGCCATTGACGAGTACCAGCACTACAACCAGGCCGAAGACGACCTGCGCCAGGGCCGGGCCGACATTGGCTTTACCTACCTGCCCACCAGCCCTGAGTTTGAGGCTTGGGAAGTACTGCACGATCGCTACATTATTCTACTGCCGCCCTCCCAACAGCCACCGCCCCACCCCTTCACCTGGGAGGAACTGGCCGCCCACCCCCTAATTTTAGGCCCCAACTACGATGGCGATCGCGAGTATATTGAGCGTCACCTAGCCCGCCACGGACAGCACCTGCAGCCTGCCTATATGGTTAAGGAAGACTCCACTATTCTGGGGATGGTGAGAAGTGGGCTAGGCGCTTCCATCATGGCCCGCCTGGCTGCCGAACCTATTCCTGAAGGCGTCCAGATTGCTAGCCTGCCTAATCCTCTAGCGCGTATCATCGGCGCGATTGTGTTGGCTGATGCCCTACAGCCACCTGCCGTTTTCGCTTTTCTAGACACGTTGAAGGCGTTTTACCGTCCCCCTTTAGGCCACGAAACCACAGATGAAAACACCTCAACCTCTTCCAAGTAGGTCGATAGAAATCAACATTTAGATGGGCCTGTCATGGGTCAGCTGTCTTCTGTCTTTTGTTACAATTTGAGCGCACTATAGCAGCAGTTCTATTCGATCTGCTGGCTCTAGTCATGAACCTTGACAGTGGGAGAACATGGGTACTATGGACGCAACTGAACAACGGCTGAGACGGGAACAGCGTTCTAAAAAAGTAGCCCTAGACTCCTTAGAAACGCCTGCTCTCCCTGCGCCCAAGCAGCAGAAGTGGACGATTGAAAATAGCGAAGAGCTGTACCGCATTCAAGGATGGGGCGACCCTTACTTTTCAATCAACGCGGCGGGTCATATCACAGTGTCGCCTCAAGCCGATCGGGGCGGTTCGCTCGATCTGTTTGAGCTAGTTGAATCGCTCAAGCAACGCAACCTCAGCCTGCCGATCTTAATCCGGTTCTCGGATATTTTGGAAGACCGGATCGAGCGACTGAATGCGTGCTTTTCCAAAGCCATCGCTCGCTACAACTACGATGGCGTTTATCGGGGCGTATTTCCGGTCAAATGCAATCAGCAGCGGCACTTAGTTGAAGACTTAGTGCGCTTCGGTAAGCCCCACCAGTTTGGGCTAGAAGCCGGGTCTAAAGCGGAGCTGTTGATTGCGCTGGCGACCCTCAACACACCCGGTTCTCTGCTGGTCTGCAATGGCTACAAGGATCGGGAATACGTCGAAACTGCGATGTTGGGTCAGCGGATTGGGCAGCTGCCGATTATCGTACTGGAGCAGGTGGAAGAGGTAGAACTGGCGATTGAGGCCAGTCGCCATCTGGGCATTCGACCTATCCTGGGCGTGCGGGCCAAACTCAGCAACAAAGGCGTCGGCCGCTGGGGCGGATCTGCCGGAGATCGGGCTAAGTTTGGGCTCACGATTCTAGAAATTCTCAATGTGGTGGAGCGGCTGAAGCAGGCGGACATGCTGGACTGTCTGCAGCTGCTGCATTTTCATATCGGCTCTCAAATTTCTGCCATTAGCGTGGTCAAAGACGCACTGAGGGAAGCCTGTCAGGTCTATGTGGAGCTGGCTTCGCTGGGGGCCAATATGCAGTACCTGGACGTGGGCGGCGGACTGGGGGTGGACTACGACGGCTCTAAGACCAACTTCTATGCTTCTAAAAACTACAGCACCCAAAACTACGCGAACGACGTAGTGGCTGAGGTCAAGGAAGCCTGTAAAGCCCGCGAGCTGCCCGTACCCACGCTGATTAGTGAGAGTGGACGTGCGATCGCATCTCATCAGTCCGTTCTTGTCTTTGATGTTCTAGGCACTAGCAGCGTCCCTACCGAAAACACGATTGAGCCGCCAAGCGAAGAAGAGCACGCCATCGTTCAGGAGCTGTATGAAACCTACCAGGGTATTCACCTGAACAACTACCAGGAAGCTTACAACGACGCCATCCAGTTTAAGGACGAGGCGATTAGTTTATTTAACTTCGGCTATCTCAGGCTAACCGACCGGGCTAAGATAGAGCGCCTATTTTGGGCCTGCTGCCGCAAGATTCAGGACATTGTGCGCAACGAGGAGTATGTGCCCGATGACCTAGAAGACCTAGACAGAATGATGGCTTCGATCTACTACATCAATATGTCCGTCTTCCAGTCGGTGCCCGATACCTGGGCCATTGATCAGCTGTTTCCGATCATGCCCATTCACCGCCTCAATGAAGAACCCACCTGTCGCGGCACCCTGGCCGACCTGACCTGTGACAGCGACGGCAAAATTGACCAGTTCATTGACCTGCGCGACGTTAAGCATGTGATGGAGCTGCATTCGCTCAAGCCTGCAGAGCCCTACTATTTAGGCCTGTTTTTAGGCGGGGCCTATCAGGAAATCATGGGCAGTCTGCACAACCTGTTTGGCGACACCAACACCGTTCACATCCACCTAACGCCCAAGGGCTACCAGATCGAGCATGTCGTCAAGGGCGACACGATGAAGGAAGTGCTGAGCTACGTCCAGTACGACTCCGAGGATCTGATCGAAAATATCCGTCGCCGCACTGAGCAGGCGCTCCAAGACCGCAGAATCACCCTGCAAGAGTCTCAGCTCCTGCTGCAGCACTATGAGCACAGCATGAGTCGGTATACGTATCTGTCGCCTTAAAGAGCTATGGGGGCAGACGCAGAGAAGAGGGGAACGCGGGGACGCAGAAGAGGGATCTGACTTCTCTCTGTCGCTCGCCTAAGCGGCAACGTGAGCAGCTAGGCGGTGGGGGGTTGAACAGCTCTTTGTAGGGCACTTAAACTGACCTCGGCGATTAGGGCCAGCAGCGCTACCGGCACAGCACCAATCAGCAGAATGGCCGGATCGTAGACAGCAAAGCCCAAGACTACAAAAGTTCCTAATCCGCCTGCCCCAACAAAAGCGGCCAGCGTCGCACTGGCAATTACTTCAACAGCAGCTGTCTTGATGCCAGCAATCACAACTGGCAGCGCTAGAGGAATCTCTACCCGGCGCAGAATGTCGGCCGGCGGCATGCCCATGCCTGTAGCCGCTTCTCGAATGGCCGGGTCGATGGTGCGAAAAGCCACATCCGTACTGATCAAGATAGGCGGCATCACCAGCAGGGTCAGGGCCAGTACAGCTGACCAAAAGCTCAAGCCAAAATAGGGAATTGCCAAAAACAGCACCGCCAGACTGGGGATCACCCGTAAGGCATTAAAGCTGTTGATCATGACCGCCGAGACAACTTGAGAGCGCGCACTCCAAAGCCCCAACGGTAGCCCTACCAGCAGCCCCACTGCTAAGGGCAAAAAGACCAGCCCCAGGTGCTGCTGAAAGGCCGTTGTGAAGCGATCTAAGTTTTCCAGGGTGTAGGTGTAGGCGGAGTGGAATAGGGACATGGAGGCGGGGGAGATAGGGGCAGGGAGGAGAAAGCAGGGAGACGGGGACACGGGGACGCGTAGAGGTGGGGAAGATAGGGAAGCGGGTCTAGTCAAAAAGTCTTTTCTTTTCTATAGCTGTCCTATTGTTCGAGACACGTCTACTGTGCAGACCAGAGCAATGTCTTACCTTCTGCCTTCTACCCTTCACCCTCTTCCTTCAGCTTCGCAGCAATCGCGTCTTCGATCCAGGCTTTGAGTGTGGCGTTGTCGGCTTTGGACTGCCAGCCGACGGCTTGACGCAGGGCTTGGTCTAGGCTGACGGGGAGGCGAAGTGCGATCGCATCGCCCCGCTTCTCCTGGTACATACTGGCAAATCGCCCTGCTTCTCCGCGCGGCTGGTTCAGCCTGAGTTCAGAATGGGCCTCGATGCTAGGTTCAAATCTGTCCTGTTTCATACCCCTCACTCACCCAGTCGTGCTATCCGTACTTTAGCAAAAGAGTGTATCACCAAAACCGTGTAACGCGGCATCCGCAAGCCCCTAAATGGCGGTAAGCCGAACGGCGTTACACGGGAAATCTTCCGTGTAACGCGGCATAATAGATATACAGAGTTTTAATTACCGATGGCTACTCGCTCGACCATGCTCTACTCAGCCGCCGCAGTTCGGCGGATGCTGGGGCTGAGTCCATCAACCCCAGTACAGCTACGAGAATTTTTCAAAGTCATTTGGGTTGCTGTAAAGGGACAGCGCCCTACTTTCATTTCCAAAGCTCAAATGAAGTCGCACTTCGTTCAACACCGTCAGGCTGAGGCGGCTCAGCTCCAAGTCACCGACTGGCTGCGCGACCCAGGGCAGTTCACAGTGACAAACCCTGAGTCTCAGTCTCGCCACCAGGTCTCTTGTCTACGCGATCGCCTTGAGTGCGATTGTGAAGATTACTACTGGCAGAGGCAAGCCTTTGGGCGAGGCTGCTGCAAACATGGGTACGCCGTATTGAACTACCTAGGCTTTGATTCCTTGCGAACTTACCTTAAAGAAGAGCAGCGACAGGCTGAGGAAGAAACCCCCGCCCGTCCAACTAAACCGGCTTACCCCCGGCAGCTCAATTTGTTGGCCAGCTAGGGCTGCTTCTAGGCACTTGTTGTATCCAGGTGTATTCAGCGAGGGAATGAGAGTATTTCAGGCGGCGGAACTACTGACTTCCGCCGCCTTGTTCATCAAACGGCCAGGTAACGGGTCACCATTGCAGAGATGCGATTGGTCCAAAGGTCTACCAGTTCCCGATTAGCAGCCTCAACCATGACCCGGATTACCGGCTCGGTGCCGGAAGGGCGTACCAGCACCCGGCCCTGTTCACCCATTGCCTGTTCAGCTTCGGCAACGGCCTTAACAACAGGGTCGCAGTCCTGCCAATGTAGCCGCCGCTCCCGGTCTTCCACCCGGATATTTTGTAGCCGCTGTGGATAAGTTTCAAAGCTCTGATCCACCAAAGCAGCTAGGGAACCCCCCAAATCTCGGACCAGAGAAGCCAGGTGCAGTGCTGTGAGAATGCCGTCGCCGGTCATGCTGTAGTGGTGGCAAAGAATATGGCCCGACTGTTCGCCGCCCAGCTTAGCGCCCCGCTTCACCATCTCGGCATGGACGTGCTGATCACCCACCTGAGTCCGCACCAGCTGACCACCCAACCCCTTCCAGGCTCGCTCAAACCCTAGATTGGCCATCACAGTAGAGATAATGGTGCTGCCAGGCAGGTTGTGGGCTTCGTTTAACCGCTTGCCCCAGAAGTAAAGAATATAGTCACCATCAACGACGCGCCCTCGGGCATCCACGGCAATCACCCGATCAGCATCGCCATCAAAGGCAAAGCCGACATCGGCTCCGTGAAGCTGAACCGCTGCTTTTAGGGGTTCTAGATGGGTAGAGCCACAGTTGACGTTAATGCGATCGCCATCGGGCAAACCATGAATACCAATGACTTCAGCGCCCGTCGCTTCAAATACCGGCACAGCCAGGCGAGTAGCGGCTCCCCAGGCCATGTCAAGCACAATCCGCATACCCTGCAAATTGAGGCCAGGCTGCAGCGGTTCGTGGAGAAAAGAGACGTAGCGGTTCACCAATTCAGGGCGATGGTAGCAGCGGCCCCATGATGAATCCACCTCTCCCGGCACAATCATGCCGAAGCGGAGCGCTTGCTCAATCTGGGCCTGCAGCGAACTACTGAGCTTAGTACCCTCAGCCCCAAAGAACTTAATACCATTGTCTTCGGGAGGGTTGTGGCTGGCCGAAATCATGACGCCTCCCAGCGCCTTACAGGCGTCGGTCAGGTAGGCCACAGTCGCGGTAGGGCAGAGGCCTAAGTTCCAGACCTCCAGGCCCGCAGAGGTCAAACCTGCTGTCAGCGCTGCCGCGAGCATATCGCCGGAGTTGCGTGAGTCTTGGCCCAAAATAACTGGAGCAGCCTGGTTCTGCTGAGCGCGTAGCACCTGCCCCGCCCAGTAGCCAATCTGCATTGCCAAGGGCGCACTTAGCAGGTCTCCCGCCTTGCCTCGGATACCGTCTGTACCAAAGAGCGGGGACTTAGGCAAATCGAGAACCCCCCAGCTAAGACCTTCAGAGCTATTTGGGGTATTTAAGGAAATCTCAGCCGGATCAGCGGCAATACCACCCGCTGGTTTAATTGGGGAACTTACCATAATAAGTATTTACACTCCTCACCACACACTGGAGAATAGCACCTCTGATTTAGGATGAACCTACAAATCTGTGCCAGTTTTAGCGAGCATTATGTCTGAAGTTGACCTGAGTTCGCCTCCCCCTGAGGAATTTTTAGCGGGCATTGAGCAATTCAATCAGGGAGAGTACTATGCCTGCCACGACACGCTGGAGGCGATCTGGATGACGGCTCCAGTGTTCGAAAAGCCTTTTTACCAGGGAATTTTGCAATCCGCTGTAGCCCTGTACCACTTGGGCAACCACAACTGGCGGGGGGCCGCTATTCTGCTGGGAGAAAGTTTACAGCGGCTGCAGCAGTACGAACCCGAATACCAGGGGGTCGACGTCACCGAGTTGGTAGATTCTGGGTTTGCCTGGTTAGAGGCACTGCAGACGTTGGGGCCAGAGCAGGTCAGGGTCATGGCTAATGCCGTTACACCTGGGCTCACCCCGATTAAAATTAGAGAATTCGACCTTACTCTACCTCCCCTACACATTTCGCTGACAGATCACTCTAGTACAGATAGTTCTGGTAGCTAGGGATAGCTGGCGATTTAACCTAACCGATAGAAAATGCCAAAAGTATGCACTGTCTGATGAGATCCGAGATAGCTGATTAAAAAACTTAATAAGAGCTTCAAAGTGACAATTTTTCAGGGGTCCATATCGCCGTGGATGAAACTGTCTGAAACTGGTATCGTCAAAGGATACAAACCGCATCAATAACGCTCCGGAGTAGCCAGTTGTCTTCCCCTATGGCCCGTGGTTTTCGCCGGTATTACCCCACTCTCTTGTCTCTCGGAATGCTGCTGTCGCTGGGGCTGGGCAGTGCTGTATCTCTGTTGCCTCCCCGGGCCCAGGCTCAGACAGGAGGGGCCATTACACTTCGCGCCGATGTCCAGGAAGCTAATGCGGCAACTGGCGTGATTAGCGCTAGAGGCAATGTCAAAGTCGAGTATCCGGCTCAGGATATCTATGCCACATCAGCCCAGGCTCAGTACTTCAGTAATGAGCGGCGGCTTGTTTTGAGCGGCGATGTCGTGGTGTTGCAGGAGGGTAACCGCCTGCGAGCCGAGACAGTCACCTATCTGATTGATGAGGATCGCTTTGTCGCCCTGCCCCAGCCTAACCAGCAGGTCGAAACTATTTACGTGTTGCCAGAACCCAGCCCAGCTGCCGCTAGCCAACCTGCCGCTCCGCCCACTTTGGTACAGCCTGCGCCAGAACCGCCCCGGTCGTTGGAGGTCAGCCCAGTTGGACCCACCACTCCTGATACCAGTGCCCCCCTCAATCCAGCTCGATAGCTGTCTAGAGCGGGCTACTGTGCTGCTGGTTTACAATGCTACACAACAAGCTTGATACAATTATCCAGCTTTGAATTAAATTAATTCTCCAGCCGTTCCCTTGAAAATCATCCTAGAAGCTGTTCAAAAGACTTACGGGAAGCGCCAGGTGGTCAACCAGGTGAGTCTTTCTGTAGCCCAAGGAGAGATTGTTGGCCTGCTGGGGCCAAATGGGGCAGGCAAGACGACTACGTTCTATATTGCGACTGGTCTAGAGCGGCCCGATGTGGGGCGGGTTTGCCTTGACCAGATTGACATTACCGATTTGCCAATGCACGAGCGGGCTCGCCTGGGTATTGGCTACTTGGCTCAGGAACCCAGCATCTTTCGCAATCTGTCGGTTAAAGACAATATTTTGCTGGTGATGCAGCAAACCAAAGTCCCCGCCGAGGAGTTTGATGCCAGACTGCGAAATTTGCTGAAGGAGTTTCGCCTGGAAAAGGTTGCCAAGACCCTGGGGGTTCAGGTATCGGGAGGGGAGCGGCGGCGAACAGAATTGGCAAGGGCGATCGCAGCTGGAGTTGATGGGCCAAAGTTTCTTTTTCTAGATGAGCCCTTTGCCGGAGTTGATCCCATTGCCGTGTCTGAGATTCAAGAGATTGTCAGCCAGCTGCGCGATCGCAACATGGGCATTCTCATCACAGACCACAATGTTCGCGAGACGCTGAGCATCATTGATCGGGCTTACATCATGAGCGAAGGCCAGATCTTAGCTGCTGGCAACGCCGACGACCTGTATAACAATCCTCTCGTGCGAGAGCACTACCTGGGCAAAGACTTCAAGCTTTAGCCTGGTTTCTTTTACGCCGCTTCGTCTTGCTTATTTATTGTCCGCAAGGGATTTTCGATGGCAACCAGCACGCCTCCTCTGCCTGATTTTCGCCGCTGGGCCTGGCTGCCCGGCATTTCCCTGATGGATCGCTACATCGCCAGGGAACTCACGCTGCCCTTTTTCTTTGGGGTAGGTGCATTTTCGTCTATCGGCATTTCCATCGGGGCGCTGTTTGAGCTGATCCGGCGAGTCACTGAGTCGGGTCTTGCCGTCACCCTAGCCATTCAAATCTTCGCTCTGAAGCTGCCGGAGTTTATCGTTCTGGCCTTCCCTATGTCTACCCTGCTGTCGACCATGATGACCTACAGCCGGTTATCTAGCGACAGCGAGCTAATTGCCCTGCGGGGGTGCGGCGTGAGTGTGCGGCGCATTATTGCCCCGGCGGTAGTGCTGAGTATGCTGGTCACTGGGCTAACTTTTCTCTTTAATGAGCTGATTACCCCAGCCGCCAACTACCAGGCCGCGATCACCCTAGAGCAGGCCCTCAACTCAGAGCGCCCGCCGTTTCAGGAACGCAACATTTTCTACCAGGAGTTTCAGCCCGCCTCAGACAACAGCGATGCTCAAGAGCTAAAGCGATTGTTCTACGCCCGCAGGTTCGATGGCGAAACGATGTATGGCCTGACCATTCTCGATTTCTCCCAAAAGGGGCTAAATCAGGTCGTTAGCTCCGAGGCAGCCACCTGGGATTTTGGCAAAAACACCTGGAATTTCTATAACGGCACGATTTACGTCGTGTCGCCCGACGGCTCTTTTCGCAATATTGTTACCTTTGACAACCAGGAACTGCAGCTGCCGCGCACGCCCTTAGATTTAGCGTCGCGCACCAAAAATGACACCGAGATGAACATTGCCGAAGCTACCCGCCAGCTAGATTTGGTGCGCAAGAGCGGTGATGAACGCAGCATTCGCCGCTGGGAAACTCGGATTCAGCAGAAGTATGCGCTGCCTTTTGTCTGTGTTGTGTTCGGCTTGGTGGGGGCTTCAATTGGCGTCCGGCCCCAGCGCACCAGTAAGGCCACCAGCTTTGGGGTCAGCATTGTGATTATCTTCGGCTACTACCTGCTGTCTTTCATCACCAATGCGATGGGTGAAGTCGGATTTTTGTCGCCGTTCTTGGCTGCCTGGCTGCCTACGCTGCTGGGATCGGTGGCAGGGGTTTTCCTATTGCTCAAAGCTTCCCGCTAGGCTTTTTTGGGCAAACGTTGAGAGGCTTGGGGTTGGCTCCTCACGCCCTTTAGGTGACCGCAGAGATACAGTTGATTGGGTCTCTACGGTCACCGATATCGGTTGAGGCTGGCGCTATTGGGCTGGAATTAAGGTAGGGGCCAGTCCGACAGGCCGATACCCAGCGCTAATGCACTGGTTGAGAGACTCTACCAGCCCCAAACCCGCCCCATCGCTAAGGCCCACTACGCAGGAGGAGTAGCGCTCAGGCAAAATGCTTAAACGGCAGTTGTTTAGCACTTCTGAGGAATTGGTGACGGCTAGAGCCGTATGGATGTTGGTGACACAGGTAGCCAGTTCTCGGGGGCGGCGATCGCGGCTGCAGGCAGATAAAGCCGACAGGGCTGACACATCAGCTACATCCACCACTCCTGTGACACAGGTCGAAACGTCTACAGGACGTAAGGTAGTGCCGCAGGCGTTAGCGGCGATAGCAGCTTCAATGCCTGCCGTGACCAGATCTCGGGCGCAGGATTCATAGTCGTTAGCAGCCGCTGGTCGTTGCCCTGCGAAGGAAAGGGGAGCAGCCATCAGAGCTGCGATCGCAAAGTGTATTGCAGGCCACTGGAAGGGGACTGAGGAGAACCGAGAATGAACCATAACAGAACGTTAAAGGTTATATCGCTTGATTAACGAGCATCAACCCCGGTTACACGGTGTTGATTAATGAGAACAACGGTGATCTAAGAGCCGCTACAGTGATTCTTGCACACTCCGTTGGAAAGCATCCTTTCTCGTTGCGCGAATCTTCTACAGTGAAGGTTAGCAGGAAATTCCAATTTGCATGACTCAGAGGATAATTCAGTATGCACCTGAGTGAATTAACTCACCCCAACCAACTGCACGGTCTATCCATTCGTCAGCTGGAGGAAATCGGCCGCCAGATCCGGGAAAAGCACCTGGAGACAGTCGCTACTAGCGGTGGGCACCTGGGGCCAGGTCTAGGAGTCGTAGAACTGACCCTAGGCCTCTATCAAACCCTTGATTTAGACCGAGATAAGGTGGTTTGGGACGTCGGGCACCAGGCATATCCTCACAAGCTGTTGACCGGGCGTTACAGCAATTTTCATACTCTGCGGCAAAAAGATGGGGTGGCGGGCTACCTCAAGCGCAGCGAGAGTAAGTTTGATCACTTCGGGGCTGGCCATGCCTCCACCAGCATCTCTGCGGCTCTGGGAATGGCAATGGCCCGTGACCTGCAGGGCGATGATTACAAGGTTGTCGCCATCATCGGTGACGGTGCCTTAACCGGGGGCATGGCCCTAGAGGCCATCAATCACGCCGGACATTTGCCCAACACCAACCTGGTCGTGGTGCTCAACGACAACGAGATGTCAATCTCCCCCAATGTGGGGGCCATTCCCCGCTATCTGAACAAGATTCGCCTCAGCCCGCCCATGCAGTTCCTGACAGACAACCTAGAGGAGCAGTTTAAGCATCTGCCCTTTGTCGGTGAGTCTCTCTCTCCCGAGCTGAGCCGGGTCAAGGAAGGCATGAAGCGGTTAGCAGTGCCCAAAGTGGGTGCCGTATTTGAGGAGCTGGGCTTTACCTACATGGGGCCGGTGGATGGCCACAATCTAGAGGAACTAATCAGCACCTTTAAGCAGGCCCACAAACACATCGGCCCAGTGCTGGTGCATGTGGCCACGACTAAGGGCAAGGGCTATGCGATCGCAGAAAAAGATCAGGTTGGCTACCACGCCCAATCGCCCTTCAACCTTGCTACTGGCAAGGGCGTTCCCTCCACCAAACCCAAGCCGCCCGGCTACTCCAAAGTCTTTGCCGAAACTCTGATCAAGCTGGCCGAAGACAATCCCAAAATTGTCGGCATCACCGCTGCGATGGCCACCGGAACTGGGCTTGATAAGCTCCAGGCCAAGCTGCCCAAGCAGTACATTGACGTGGGCATTGCTGAGCAGCACGCCGTCACCCTAGCCGCTGGTTTGGCCTGCGAGGGCATCCGTCCTGTTGTCGCCATTTACTCCACCTTCCTACAGCGGGCCTTTGATCAGATCATTCACGACGTCTGCATTCAGAAAGTCCCCGTCTTTTTCTGCCTAGATCGGGCAGGCATCGTCGGTGCAGATGGCCCTACCCACCAAGGCATGTACGACATTGCCTACCTACGCTCCATTCCCAACATGGTGTTAATGGCCCCCAAAGATGAGGCTGAGCTGCAGCGCATGGTCGTCACCGGCATTGGCTACACTCAAGGCCCTATTGCGATGCGCTACCCCCGAGGCAACGGCTACGGCGTGCCTCTCATGGAGGAGGGCTGGGAACCCCTGCCCATCGGCAAGGGAGAGCAACTGCGCCGGGGCGAAGACATTCTCCTGGTTGGCTATGGCTCTATGGTCAATCCGGCTATGCAAACCGCCGAGATCCTCAGCGAGCACGGCATTGAGGCGACGGTGGTTAACGCCCGCTTTGCTAAGCCCCTCGACACCGAGCTGATTTTGCCCCTAGCCAAGGAAATTGGCCGAGTGGTGACGCTAGAAGAAGGGTGCATCGTGGGCGGCTTTGGCAGCGGCCTAGCTGAAGCGCTGTTAGATGCCCAGGTGAATGTTCCAGTGTTGCGCCTAGGTATTCCTGATTTGCTGGTCGATCATGCTACGCCAGAAGAATCTAAGGCTGAGTTGGGCCTAACTCCGGCTCAAATGGCTGCTAAAATTCTGGCGACCTTTGCGGTCGAAAAGCCGGTTCTGCGGGTTTAGACGCGGAGGGGGGGAGGCACGGAGACGTGGGGACGCGGGGAACCTGTAAGAGAGGTGTCTGTGTCCTGCCCCCTTTATGCGAAAACTAGGGAGGCCAGATGGGGAAGGTGAGGGAGATGGGAAAGCAAGGGTCTGAAGAATCAAGGCTTTGCTGCTCTATCTTCTCAACTGCCCCTGTCTCCTTTCTTGACAGGCTGACAGAAAACTCCATACTGGGGTCAGTTCCTCGTTTTTTAGCGGCCTGGGTTGCCTATGATTGAGACCTCCGATACCCACGTTTTTCCGGTTCGTTGGCAGCGGGATCAGATTATCTTGATTGACCAGCGGCGGTTGCCCAACGAGTATTCAGTCGTCGCAATTCATCGCTGTGAAGATGTCGTTCGGGCGATCCGGTCCCGCATCGTTCAAGGCAGTTCTGCGCTGGGCATTGCGGCTGCTTACGGCATCTATCTGGGTGCCTGCGAGATTAACACAGAAGACCGCAGTGCCTTTTTGGAACGGTTAGAGGCCATCTGCGAGACGCTGAAAAATGTCCGGCCGGACAAAGAGAATTTGCGCTGGGCTGTGGTTCGGATGCTGCGGCAGGCTCAGACGGCAGAGGGTTCTGTGGCAGAGGTAAGGACACACCTGCTGGCTGCTGCCCAGGCCATTCAAGCTGAGGACTTTCTCACGTGCCATGCCATTGGCGATCATGGGGTCGCCGCTCTGCCCGACTCCCCAGCTCAGCTCACCCTCTATACGCACTGCAACCACGGGGCGCTGGCCACCTCTGGCTACGGCACCTCCCTTGGGGTAGTGCGCTCTGCCTGGCGCGAGGGCCGGTTAGCAGGCGTCTATGCGGGCGAGACTCGACCCAATTTTCAGGGATCGCGATTGACTGCTTGGGAATGTGTTCAGGAAAAAATCCCGGTTACGATCGTGACTGACAGCATGGCAGCTTACTGCATCCAGCAGGGCTTGATTCACGCCGTTTTGGTGGGCGCAGATCGAATTGCCGCTAACGGCGACACGATCAACAAGATTGGCACCTATAGTCTGGCTCTGGCAGCCAAGGCTCACAACGTTCCCTTTTTCGTTGCGGCTCCCCTGTCAACTGTGGATTTTGCCCTAGAGTCGGGGCAGGATATCAGCGTCTCAGAAGGGCCCGCCGAGGCAATCTACAGCGTTGGCGAAATGGTTACCGCTCCCGAGGGAGCTAGGTATTACAATCCCTCTGCCGACGTCACTCCAGCTAACCTGATTACCGCATTTATTACCGAGCAGGGTGCGATCGCACCCTCCCAGCTGATCCACTGTCGGGTGGGGGTTCAGCCCTAGCCGTTCTACAGCTGCTTTACGGCTTGGGCTATTCGCTCTAGGGCGATGTGAATGTTCTCTAATGAGTTGGCGTAAGACACCCGCAGATAGCCCTGCCCATACTGGCCAAAAGAGCTGCCTGCCAATAGGGCAACGCCCGCTTTTTCGAGCAGGTGGTCGGCCAGTTCTCGGTCCCCCAACGGCAGACCCTGGACGTTGGGAAAGGCGTAGAACGCGCCCTGCGGCAGGCGGCAGGAGATCCCCTCAATGGCGTTTAGCCCTGCTACAATCGCGTCTCGCCGCCGCTGAAACTCGCTGACCATCTCCTCTACAAAGGTTTGTGGCCCAGTCAACGCCGCAACTCCAGCTATTTGGGTGAACGAAGCAGTGCAGGAGTTGGAGTTGATCATCAGCTGCTCTAACTTTTGAGCTACCGTCAACGGGGCAACGGCGTAACCTAGCCGCCAGCCAGTCATTGCGTAGGTCTTGGAGAAGCCCTCTAGCAAGATCGTTCGCTCGGGCATTCCCGGCAGGCTAAGAATGCTGTGATGCTCAGCCTCATAGAGCATGCGAGAGTAGATCTCGTCAGCTAGAACATAGAAGTCGTGCTGCTGCGCTAAATGTGCGATCGCACCCAAATCTTCCTGCGTCAGCACGCCTCCAGTCGGGTTTTGAGGTGAATTTAAGATCAGCAGCTTGGTGCGATCTGTGATCCGGGCCTGCAGATCCTCTACTCGAAAGCGAAAGTCCACCGCTTCTAACAGGGGCAGGGGCACAGCCTGGCCGCCGACAAAGTTAATCACCGACTCGTAAATAGGAAACCCAGGGTTGGGGTAAATTACCTCGTCACCCGCCTCAATCAGGGCCAACAGCGTGAAGAAAATAACCGGCTTAGCCCCCGGCATCACAACTACCTGCTCTGGCTGAACCGAGATTCGACGGGTTGCAGCAATGTGATCTGCGATCGCAGCTCTTAAATCAGGCAGCCCTGCCGCTGGGCCGTAACCCGTATATCCAGCCTGCATCGCTCGGTAGGCCGCCGCACAAATTGGCTCAGCCGTCTTAAAATCGGGCTGACCAATCTCCAGGTGAATCACCGAACGCCCCTCGGCCTCTAAGCGTTTGGCCCGAGCCAGCACCTCAAAGGCCGATTCAGTCCCTAAACGCGCCATCCGGGCCGCAAAGTTCATAGCCCCTCCCAGACAATAAGCATCGGTTTGTGTACGCACATTAGCAAAGTTTCGCCTAGCCAGAAACGAGCGAATGGAGAGCCTTTTGAAAAGCGGGGACGTGGGAAGTCAGGGAAGGTGGGGAAGTGAGGGGAGGGTTTGGCAAAAGACTTTCACAACGTTCTCCCAATCTTCTATCCGTCCAAGGCAGTGGCCACACTAACCCCTTTGACCCTATACCCTTTGCCCTTTACCCTCTGCCTACATACCCACCCGCTCTAGCAGCGCAGTAGATGGCCGCTGAGTCTGCGCTCTATTAGCCTCGGGCAAAGCCAGCATAGGGGATCGACGAGAGCGGGTGCGCGTGGGTGCAGCTTCTTCTAGCAGTCCCATTTGATAGAACTCCAGCAGCGCTAGCCCAACGCTTAGCAGCAGTCCCCCAATGCCCAGTACAAACAGCACCAGCGCCAGCGGAATCAGCCAGTTGCCGCCCATCAGCGTTCGTAATGCCAGGCTAAAAACGCTGCTCACGAGTGCCAGCAAAACTACGTGCATTACTAGCGCGCTGTGGCGGGTGAGGCGGTAGCGGGCCTGGATCTGTAGTCGCAGCTGCCGCTGGTGGGCGATTTGATCCAGGCTGTGCCCCTCGGCCCCTCTCAGGTGGGCCATGCGCCGCTGGTGAGCCTGCAGTTGGGTTGAGATCGCACTGTGCCGCAGCCACACCACGCCCCACCAGGCCAGTGAGATCGCCATCATCAGCGCCGAGTTGAGGATGAGCTGAATCAGCTGAGTCGTTTGTTCCACGGTGATTGCCATAGCCAGCCCTCAAAATTAGAACAAATGTACTGAATTTTCTGCTATTTCTCAAGGGTCTTCAACAAACCGTCATGGCCTGTTGGGAAGGTGAGGGGCTGATTGACATCCTCTCTGGCCTAAAGGCGCGGGGATTCGCTGAAAACGGCATCACGCCGGATCCAAACAGGCGGACGGTTCATTGCAAACAACAGCATTAGAACATCCTCGGCGCGTTTGAACATTGCTGAACACTGCTGAACATTCGGAAAACAATGCAAAAGTATTTGACTTTTCGGCACGAGCGGAGGATTATGGGCGCATTCAGGTCGCCCGTCAACCTTTTAGGGGTTCTTTCCAGCGTATTGGCGACTGTGGCGAGAGTAGTCGCTAGCTAGCCGCCCCTCTCCCGAGGGCTTTAACCCATGCTGCCAATCAAATCCAAATCCCCCGTTGTGCAATACCTGTTGACTGCCCTCCTCGTCATCCTGGGGCTAATGGTGCTCAAAGCGTTGGTAGCGTGGACGGCTGAGGTATTTCTTCACCCCATTCCGATTTTGGGAGGCTGGTTAAAGAGCCTAGAAATTGTTGAATTCATCAACGTGGTAGTGTTTGCTGTGCTGGGGTTTAGTCTGGGAGCGGCCACGATGTACTTTCCGCCTCGCCTGCCCCTTTGGAAAAAATCGCTGGTTCTTGCGATCGCAATTCCCCTCGTCTTCTTTAGCAGTTACTGGGTGCGGCAAACCCTCTGGCTCAACCAGATATCAGCCTCTTCAGAACTAAATTTTGGCCAAGCGAACCAAATTGCTAATCGGGCGCTTAAAAGTGCTAGCGGCAGCGATGGCTTTTGGGGGTATTTCCGCTACACCACTCAGATGCCCATCCTGCCAACCACGCTGGAAGGGCTGCAGCGCCTGACCGACGATCAAAAGTGGTTTCGCTCGGAGCTAACTCGATTTAGCGGCGTACAGCCGGGAATCTTTTCGCTGATATTCAACGGGGCTGGCTGGGGCATTCGGCTTTTTCTCATGCTGGTGTCGGTACTGACCGCCGTGATTTATTTCATCAAAGGCTTGGCTTGGGCCGATGCGATGCGCCTGCGTCGCCTTGCTGCTGGGCCGTCATGAGCATTTTGGAAGTCCAGGTCAAACCCAACACCAAGCAGCAGAAAATTGACAAGACAGATGCGGGCATTTGGGTTGTTTATCTGCGCTCTCCCCCCGTTGACGGCAAGGCCAATAAAGAACTGATTCAGCTAATCGCCAAAGAACTGGGCCTACCCAAATCTCGGATTTCCATCAAAGCAGGGGCTAATTCTCGCCGAAAATGGGTCGAGGTTTTGGTAGAACCTTGACAAGGAGAGAGGCCAACCGTTCGCAAATTGCCTATCCTGAGCTCAAGTAACCCATTCCCCTCCCCAATAACGCTATGGCTCAAGTCACTGCTCTCATTCTGGCCGGGGGACAAAGCTCACGCATGGGGTACGACAAAGCCCTGATTGACGTGGAGGGAACGCCCTTACTCGGGCGCACCTGTGAAGTTGCGTTGGCCTGCACCCCCACGGTCAAAGTTGTCACGCCCTGGCCAGATCGTTACCAAGCAGTGGTACCTGCTGCCGTTACCTTTGTGCAGGAGCAGTTTTTGCCGCAGGAAGTGCCCCAGTCCCACGGTCCCCTAGTGGGGT
The DNA here is from genome assembly GCF_014696715.1 of Pseudanabaena sp. FACHB-2040. Classification (NCBI taxonomy): domain Bacteria; kingdom Bacillati; phylum Cyanobacteriota; class Cyanophyceae; order Pseudanabaenales; family Pseudanabaenaceae; genus Pseudanabaena; species Pseudanabaena sp. FACHB-2040. The sequence goes on along the minus strand of NZ_JACJQO010000018.1, from coordinate 28,035 downwards.
TGGCCCAAGGGCTGGCCCAGGTTGAGTCAGAGTGGGTGATGGTCTTAGCCTGTGATTTGCCTCATCTCAAGGCCGCTGTCCTACAGACCTGGGCGCACCAGCTAGAGAGCCTACCGCCATCCACTCTGGCCTACCTGCCTCAACTCAAAGGCCGCTGGGAACCGCTCTGTGGATTCTATCGGCAAAGCTGTCTGCCTCACCTAGAAGCATTTATTCAAACTGGGGGTCGATCGTTTCAGCGGTGGCTAGACCATCAGCCCGTGACCGTTATTGCCGACGCTGATCCCGCTCTGCTGTTTAACCTCAATACTCCTGGAGATGTTGCCAGCCTGCAGCAAATGACTTCGGCATCAGGAAAGATTTAAGGAAAAAACCAGGGAGAACCCTTGAGGAAGAACCTTGAGCGGCCGCTCTTTGACGACTAAACGATAAAAAAACGTCTGAGGAAAAGGGATTCCCTAAACCGAAGGCAAATTCCCCTGCGACTGGAGACATTGCAATGCTTGATTGGATTACCGGCAAAAAAGTTCGCCTCAACCTGTCCTTAAGCCCGGCTTGTTTGGAGGCGCTAGATGCGATCGCAGATCACACGCAGCTAAACCGCTCCGAAGTCATCGAGCACTTGACTCAAGGCACCCTAGCCCTAAACAGCGATACCGCCACCACCTGCTTTAAAGCATCTCCAGAGGGCGTTTCTCTAGATAGCTCAGCCACCGCACCGCCTACTTCAGCACCCACAGCGTTAGCAGCACCGCCGCCAGATCCTGTCGCCCAGGCAGCCGAACCTGACACCAAACCCTCGCTCGAGCCAGTTCAGAAAACCGCCAGCCAAAAAATCTCCGAGCAAGACGGCCCTAGCCCAGTTCAACCAATGCCAGGGCAAAGCACCGAAGTCGAACAGCTCCAGCGCCAGATCAGCTACCTCAACCAGCAGCTTACCAGCCTGAAAGCAGCGCTATCCCAGGAGCGGCAGTCACAGTCGGCCCAGCAGGCAGAGCACCTTGCGTTGTCTCAACAGTCCCGTCAACAGCAGCAGCAGCTCGAAGAACTGGAGAAACAGCTAGATCAGCTGCGCTCAATGGCCACCATCGGTGAATCTTTTATCAACCGTTGGCAGCGTCAACGCTATTCCCAGTAGCAAACTCAGTCGCAAACCCAGAGAATAAAAACAAAAAACGGAGCCACAGCAGCGCTGTAGCTCCATCAACCGTTGGGAGTGTTCTAAAAAACCAGATCGAGCCTAACAAAGAAAAACCGGTAAGCAGAGGCTAGCCCTCTCTACGTCTCCGCGTCCCCTGTCTCCATCCAACCCCTAGCGCCTAGGCCAAATCAGCCTTCTTCACTAGGTGTGCCTCCAAGAACCAGAGACGCTTGTCAATGGTACGAGAGATCTCGGTATAGAGGTCAGCCGTATCGGCGTCGCCTGCGTTGTCAGACTCGTCAATGGCTTCCCGTAGGTGCTTGGCATAGACCGCAAACCGCTCGGCCAGCGCCGTTACGTGGTCCGCCCCATCAATAGCCTCTAGCGGATACTCCGGCAAGATCGACTCTGCCGCTGCAATGCGGGCCGTGCCCAGAGCGGTGCCGCCTAGCGCGGTGACTCGCTCAGCTACCATATCAACATATTCTTCAAGCTCTGAGGCGAGTTCATCAAACAGCTCATGGAGTTGGTAAAAGTCCATGCCTTTGACGTTCCAGTGGGCCTGTTTGCTCTGGGTTTTGAGATCCAGGGTGGCTGCTAGGGTCTGGTTGAGCAGGTTCACAACTTGCGATCGCACCTCCACCGGCAGATCGATGCGAGTGGGGTAGAAACGCCGGGCAGCCTCAGTTTTAGTCGGGGTTGCAACCATAGAAATCTTCTCCAAAGAATTGGCAAGCGATCGGGCTAATCCACACTTGCCTGAATACTATCACTCAAACTGAATGTTCACCTCTTAATCATAGTCGTTATGACTACGACTTGCAATCTGGCTGCCCTATTTCCAGAAACTCCCTAAAACAGAGCCTCAAAGACCTGATATCCAGCGGGTTTCATGCCCAGCGCAGTATAGGTAGATTGGGCCGAGTGATTCGCTGCCTCTACGTACAGCCGCAGACCGCAGGCTTCCTCTGCTTGAGCCCACTCGCGCACCTGGGCATAGAGCTGCTTAAAAAGGCCCTGCCGCCGGTAGTCTGGATGGACGTATACACTCTGAATCCACCAGATCAGGCCGTTGCGCCAGTCGCTCCATTCGTAGGTAATCAGCAAACACCCAGCCAAGCCTGTCTGCGTCTCGACCACGGTATAGAAACCATATTGGGGCTGGTGCATTAGCGACACTACACCGGCTCCCACAGTTGCCGCATCCAGCGCTTTGCCCTCGGTTTCCTGAGCCATTGCCAGGTTAAATTGTGCGATCGCATCACCATCCGCCAGCGTAGCCCGGCGAACTTGGGCCGTTATCTCAACTGTCATAAATCCCTTACCGCTCACTCTGCCTCTTAGGATAGGCTGCAGCAATCCCCGCTGTTTGCTCTATAGAGAACGGCTGAACAAATGGTAGGATCCGACTTGTCAAGGGCGAAGTTGGATCGACCCTGTGTTTCGTTAAAGCTTGCTCTTAGTGTCCTTAGGGGAGAGAGCCTTGACCTGGGCACCTTTGGGACAAAAGCAACGTCATCGCATCAGCGGGAAGAATTGACAATCCCTCTATTTGCCTATCCCTGCTCGTTTTTTCTTGGGAGTTATGGACTTATGACAATTAAACTCAAGTCTCGCGCTGCCGCTGTAGGCCTAATCACGTTGGGGCTTGCGATCGCAACGGGTTTCGCGCCAATGATCTCTAGCCGCCTCATGGCACAAGAGACCACTAGCGGCATCACCATCTTTGGCGGCCTCGCCCCTGAAAACCGGCTGGCCTACAGCATTGACCGCAATCGACCCAGCAGCCCCAATGCCCGCTACTACCTGCGAGTTGCCAACAACAAGCTGCCTCGCGAGGTACTAGAGATGGAAATCACCTACCCAGAGACTTTTCAGGGCCAGTTCAACGCTGACAACATCGAATTGCGCCAAGGCCGCTACCGCGGAGACTCCGTTATTCCCGTTGATGACGTGATCTGGGACGAGGCCAACCGCCGCATCGAGATTTACCCCAGCGAACCCATCCCGGCCCGCTCCAACCTAGTCGTGGTGATCTCCAACGTTCAAAATCCTCGGCGATTTGGCGTCCACTACTTCAACTTGAAAATGATGTATCAAGGCGACGTCATTCGACAGTATGCTGGCACCTGGCCCTTAGAAGTTTCTGCCGAATAGCTATGGTAGCCAGCCTCTAGAGTGCTACAATTCTCATTTGTGACTTTTTAGAGATTTGGCGTACGGGAGACTGATCAATGACTAAGCGCACCCTAGAAGGGACCAACCGAAAACAGAAACGAACCTCAGGGTTTCGGGCCAGAATGAGAACTTCAAATGGACAGAACGTAATCAAAGCCCGTCGCCGCAAGGGTCGGGCTCGTCTGGCCGTGTAATCTCCTGAGTGCTGCAAATGTCCTTGTTACACCCAGCCCCCTTTGGGAAAATGGGTAGGACAGTGAGTTTATAGTTCTCTTGGCGAGACAGTTAGGTGGCTTTACCCAAGCAACATCGCCTGAGACACTCCCGAGAGTTCTCCGCCGTTTACCGGCACGGCAGCAAAGCGGTTTCTGAGCACCTTGTAGTGCGAGTATTGGCCCAAAACACGGCTGCTTCACCTGGGTTAAACGAGGTTAAAGCAGATCCTCCTAAATTTGGCATTTCCATTAGCCAGAAAGTTAGCAAACGGGCGGTTATCCGTAATCGGCTTAAGCGCCAGGTTCGGGCAGCAATCCGTCAGCTCTTGCCATCGATTCGCTGCGGCCTACAGATCGTCGTGATCGTGCGCCCTGACTCAGTTGAATGCGAATATGGCGAATTTTTGCGAGAATTAGAGCAGCTACTTTCAAAGCTTGAGGTAATTGATGGGCATTCGTGAGGATGTGTTTTACGAAGGGGGTCCTCATATTGGGGATCTTATTATCAATGTGCTGCTGGCCTTCACGGTGATCTGCATCCCCCTGACCGTAGGTGCTGTAACTCGCGCTATCTGGCTGCGCTACCGCATTACCAACCGGCGGATTTCGGTCACAGGTGGCTGGGGCGGTCGCGATCGCACTGATATCGTCTACTCCGAGATCGCCAAAATCGTCACCGTACCTCGTGGTATTGGGCTATGGGGCGACATGGTCGTCACCCTCAAAGACGGCAACCGTCTAGAGCTTAGAGCCATGCCCAACTTTCGGGGCGTGTACGACTATATCAACGAAAAAATTTCACCCCAGGCCCGCGCCGTGAGCGGGACACTGGGTAGCCGGTAATTTCAACTGGTTGAGACTCTTTCAGATAGAGTAGAGTCGTAATTGAAATTGAGGCCACGTTTAGGGCAGAGCGCGCATGGACTTCGGTATCGGATTTCTTTCTGACAACATCATGCGGCCAATCCTGGATTTTTTCTACGGGATTGTGCCGAGCTATGGATTGGCAATTGTGGCGTTGACCCTGGTCATCCGGTTCGCGCTCTACCCTTTAAATGCTGGATCGATCCGCAACATGCGTCGCATGAAGGTCGCCCAACCCGCTATGCAAAAGCGGGTCAAGGAACTTCAAGAGCGCCACAAAGACGATCCGGCTAAGCTCCAGGAGGAGATGGGCAAGGTTTACAAGGAGTTTGGCAACCCGCTGGCTGGGTGCTTGCCAGTGCTGGTGCAAATGCCTATTCTCTTTGCCCTCTTTGCCACGCTTCGGGGCTCGCCGTTTTCAGACATTCCCTACAACGTCAACTTCCAGATCTTTCCGCAGGAAAAAGTCGAGCAAATTCAGCCGCAGACTTTTTCGACCTCCCCTCAGACTGTCTACGTTGCCGATGGGGTTCACGTTCCTGTAACAGCCGTTGTGCCGAGCGGCAACCGGCTGCTGGTAGGCGAGAAAACAGACATCAAGCTGCAGACCGCAGACGGACGGTCGCTGTCTGACCTGATCGCTGAGAATAATCCCGAGGAGACTCTGCCAGTTAAGGTGGAGGTCACTAAAGGCCAAGAGCTGATTGAAGTTGACGAAGCAGGCAATATCAAAGCCTTAGCTCCAGGAGACGCCACAGTTCAGATAAAGGTTCCGGGGCTAGCTTCCAACAAAGGGTTTCTATTCATCAAGGCCCTAGGCCGGGTGGGCGTGACCGGAGATGGGGGCGACATCCACTGGGATATCTTGATTATGGTGTTGCTCTTTGGCGTTAGCCTCTATGCCAACCAGGTTCTGTCGGGTCAAGGCCCCACCAGCGACAACCCTCAGCAAAACGCGGTCAACAAGTTCACGCCAATCATCTTCTCGGGCATGTTCCTGTTCTTCCCGCTGCCTGCTGGCGTTCTGATGTACATGCTGATTGCGAACATCTTCCAAACCCTACAGTCTTTCATCCTTTCACGCGAACCGCTGCCTGAGAATCTGCAAAAAATTGTAGATGCTGAAGCCGCTAAAGCCAGTAGTGGAGATGGTCGCCAGGCGCTTCCCTTTGAACCTGGCAGCCGGTCTAAGAAAAAAGCCTGATCTCCTATGAACGAACAATCTCAAGCCGCAGGAGTGTCCTGGTTAGAAAGTCTGCTTTCGTTTCAAGGGCTCGAGGCAACTGTTTCCCCCCAGCTGGTTGAAGATGCTGCCGGTTCTAGCTGCTGGTTGGTTATCGATGAAACCCATCTTTCTCAAGCTCAGGTAGAAGGGCTGATTGGTCCCCGAGGGGCAACGCTAGATTCGATGCAGTATCTAGCCAACACGCTGCTTAACCTGGGCAAAGACACAGACGGGCAGCAAGCCTTTACGATTGAATTAGCAGGGTATCGAGCTCGCCGGCAGGCTGAGCTTGAGGCCATAGCAGCCCAGGCGGCAGAGCAGGCTCAGGCCACCGGGAAGGAATTTGAAATTCGGGATTTGTCTTCAGCTGAACGCCGCCAAGTCCATCATTTCCTCAAGATCCATGAAGGACTAGAAACCTTTAGCCGAGGCAGAGAGCCGGATCGTCGTCTAGTGGTCCGCCAGGCGGGACTTCAAGAAGGTCATGAAACCTAGTACGGAAGCGGTCTACATTCCGAACCTGTTGCAGGCTCCGGCAAAGACCAAAGCGATCGATATCGAGACTTACTACCCAGAACTAGAAACGTTGACTCCTGTGCGGGGAGAAGTCACAGTCACACACCAAGGCAACTATCTGGAAGTGCAGGGTCGGGGTGAAGCCATTATTACCCTGACTTGCCACCGTTGCCTGCAAAATTACAACCATCGGCTGTTGGTTGCTCCTAAGGAACTGATTTGGCTGCAAGATCCTGATGTTGAGGCTGAGAACTACTCGTTAGAACGGGAAGTCGCTGTCGAGGATCTGGTAGAAACCCTACCGCCCGACGGCTATTTCTCGCCGCAAGGTTGGCTCTATGAGCAGCTTTGTCTAGCGCTGCCCCAACAACAGATCTGCAGTGCCGACTGCCAGGGTATTTCGCTAAAGCAAAGTAACGCCAAGGCTAGCGATGTGGATCGCCGCTGGGCGGCCCTAGCTCAACTGAAGGTGCATCTGCCCGAAGACACCGCTCAATAGCTCAGCCCAAAGCCGCACCTCGTATCGGCCAGGTTACCCTAGGCTAGAAGTGGTCATTGCAGGGCAGCGGTATGAACTTTGCAGACGAACTCAGTCTTCTGATCCGGGCACGGTACCCCATCGTTTACATTGCCACCTCCGAGGAGGAACGGGCAGAGGGTGCGATCGCACATTGTGCCCGAGATCAGGGCGGTCGGGGCGTCTATGTCTGGGACTTTGTTGACGGCTACCAGGGCAACCTCAATGATGCTGGATTTGGTCGCCGCAATCCACTTCAGGCCCTAGAGCTGATTGAAAAACTGCCGGCATCAGCGGCAGCAATTTTTATCCTGCGCGACTACCATCGCTTTTTGGATGACACTGCCATCTCTCGAAAGCTGCGGAATTTGGCCCGACTACTCAAGTCCCAGCCCAAGAACATTGTTATTCTGTCTCCCCAGCTCGCTATTCCAGACGACCTTAGTGAGCTAGTCACAGTTCTAGACTTTGCCCTACCTGCCCCGGCTGAGATTCGAACCGAGGTCGAGCGACTGCTGCTGGCAACCGGCAGCTCTCTCTCTGCCGCCTTAATTGACGAGCTGGTGCAAACCTGTCAGGGACTTTCCCTAGAGCGCATTCGGCGGGTGTTGGCCCGCGCCATTGCTGCCCATGGATCGTTTCAGGCCAGCGACCTGGACTTAATTCTGGAGGAGAAGCGGCAGACCATCCGGCAGACCCAGATTCTCGACTTCTACCCAGCCACCGAGCAAATTTCTGATATTGGCGGTCTCGACAACCTCAAGGACTGGCTGCTCAGACGTGGCAGTGCTTTCTCAGAGCGAGCCCGCCAATACGGCCTGCCCCATCCCCGAGGGTTGCTGCTGATCGGCATTCAGGGCACCGGCAAGTCTCTCACGGCCAAAGCCATTGCCCACCATTGGCACCTTCCCCTGCTGCGGCTAGACGTAGGGCGGCTGTTTGGCGGCTTAGTGGGCGAATCTGAGTCTCGTACCCGCCAGATGATTCAGCTAGCAGAGGCGTTGGCTCCCTGCATTTTGTGGATTGACGAAATTGATAAGGCCTTTGCCGGGCTCGATGGCCGCAGCGACTCTGGCACCACCAGTCGGGTCTTTGGCACCTTCATCACATGGATGGCCGAAAAGACCTCTCCTGTCTTTGTCGTCGCTACCGCCAACAATATTCAGGCGCTGCCACCAGAAATGTTGCGACGGGGCCGTTTCGATGAAATTTTCTTTGTGGGCCTGCCCAGCCAAGAAGAGCGGCAGGCCATCTTTGGCGTTCATTTAGGCCGTTTACGCCCACACAATGTGCAGAGTTACGACCTCTCTCGCCTGGCCTACGAAACGCCCGATTTCTCTGGGGCTGAGATTGAGCAGGCCCTTATTGAAGCCATGCACATTGGCTTTAGCCAAAACCGGGACTTCACGACAGACGACGTTTTAGAGGCCGCCAGCCAAATTGTGCCCCTAGCCCGTACCGCCCAGGAGCAGATTGAAGCGTTGCAGGCTTGGGCCGCTTCTGGCAAGGCGCGCTTGGCCTCTCGAGGCAATGAATTAAGTAATCGGCTGAAGCAGCAAATTCAGCAGCCTGAGTGACCGTCCCTGTGCTATAACCGTAGGCTAGCTGGGGACGGACTGACAATTATGAAAGGATTTCTCACGGGATTATCTAAGCTGGTGTTAGGGGTTGTGACAGCCCTGCTGCTGCTGTCTTTAGCGGGAGTGGCAACTGCTCGCTACTTCATGGCACGGCTGGCGGTGCTGCCGCCTAAGCCAGCCTTTGAGAACGATGCGCTGCCGCAGCCACCCCAAACTCAAGCAGGCGAAGCCGAAGCCGCGGCGGCCCCGGCAGAGGCAGCGCCTACCCCCGACCCCCCTCCTACTCCTGAGCTGGAGGAGGGAGCCTATGAAGCCGTTGTGGTCCAGCCTATTGGTCTGGTGCTGCGGGAAGGTCCAGGCACCACGTTTGCCCAGTTAGGCGGCATTGACAATAACGACGCCGTTGTGGTGTTGGAGGAAAGCCCGGACAACCAATGGGTTAAAGTCCGAGTTACTGAAAACGGACAGGAAGGCTGGATCAAAGCAGGCAATATTCGTAAGACTGAGTGATAGCCTTAATCCTACAAATTTAATATTCGGCAATACTCGACTGGCAGTATGTAAAGAAAACTATCTCTACCTAAAGCTTAGTTTCAGGTCGGGGGTGCGATCGCAAATGCCCTCCCCCCGGATGATAGCTTGAGAACTAGTTTGATACCTCTGAGGGGTTCTTTTGTCGTATGTACAAGGCTCGTAAAGACTGGGTAGAGGCTGCTGTCACCGCAGGGTTAGGCGCAGGCGTAATTACTTCCTTTGCCGTCGCTCAGGGTCAAAACCCGCTAGTGGCACTAGGCATTACCGTTTTTGCCGCCCTATCTGCCGTCGTTATTGACCACTACGCCTAAGCTCATCTTCCGACAAGTTTTTCCTAAAAAGTTCCTAGCCGTTTCATTCTCCTGACATCCAATCTACGCAGACTAAGCCGCCAGAGGCACTCTCTGGCGGCTCTTTTTAGGCAAAAAATAAGGGGCAAAGCATTGGTTCAGAATGCTTTGCCCCTGCCAACAGCGTTTAACCCAGGGCTTCCAGATAGTCGCGAATGCGGTTGCGGCGCTTAGGCTGACGCAGTTTTTGCAGCGCTTTGGACTCAATCTGGCGCACCCGCTCTCGGGAAAGATCTAGCGCCCGACCAATTTCTGCTAGGGAGTAGGGGTTGCCGTCTCCTAGACCAAAGCGCATCTGAATCACGTCTCGTTCGCGGCTGGTGAGGTCGGTCATGAGCTGCTGCAAATCTCGTCGCAGAGACTCGCGCATCAGCATATCTTCAGGAGAGATGCTGTCGGCCTCTAGCAGGTCGCCGAGTTCAGTGTCACGCTCTTTGCCCACCTTGGTCTCCAGGGAAACTGATCGGGGCACCCGCAGCAGCACCTCGCGCACCTGTGGCCCGGTCATGTCCAGTTCGCGAGCAATGTCGTCTACCGTAGGCGTGCGGCCATTTTCTTGAGACAGCTTGCGTTGAGCCTTCTTGATTTTGTTGAGCTTTTCGGTAATGTGCACCGGTAGGCGGATAGTGCGGCTCTGAGTTGCGATCGCCCGCGTAATCCCCTGACGAATCCACCAATAAGCGTAGGTGCTAAAGCGATACCCCTTGGTCGGGTCAAATTTTTCGACTGCCCGCTCTAGACCCAGCGTGCCCTCCTGAATCAAATCCAGCAGTTCCAGGCCCCGGTTTTGATACTTCTTAGCAACAGACACGACCAACCGCAGGTTGGCCTTAATCATGTGCTCCTTAGCGCGGGTGCCCTCTGTCATCATGACTTCCAACTCAGCAACGGGCATTTGAGCCAGTTGCGCCCACCGCCGCTTGCCTTGGGAAAGGGTTGGCTTCAGTTCTTCGACTGGTACGCCACCCTCACTAGCCCAGCGCTCTAGAGAGGGGCGATAACCTAGGTGTGAGGTCAAGCGATCTCGAACCTTGAGCAGGTTACTGTAGGTAGCCAAAATACCTCCTTCCTGCTCAGCCGACTGCTCCAGCATTTCCAGCAACTGCATGTAGCGCTGCACGTGCTGGGCCTCGGCTACCTCCTCGTCGCGACGAAGCAGGTTTACCCGGCCAATTTCCTGTAAATACATCCGCACAAGGTCGGTCGTGCGACGTCCCTGGAGCAGGGCAGCAGCATCTGCCTCAAAGTCAGCAAGTTCGGGGTCTGCTTCAGCTAGTTTGCCGACATCGAAGTTATCGGCTCCTGCCGCTACGGCAGACTTCTCAAAATCAGGGGACGCTTGGCCGTATTCCATATTGCTGCTGGGGTGGGGTGTTGCTACCATGACAATCGCTCGGTTGTATATACGGACAGGGGGGAAGTCGGAGCCTCTTCTGGCCTAGTGTGCCCAGGTTTCTAAGACTTTGGAACAGCAGGCCAGGTTCCATGTACCAATGCCTGCAGGCCCATAGATAGACCCGAACAAAGACCTAATAGGCCACCGCCGAGACAGGCCAACGCCTCTGAAATGGCTACTTAAGTTTGCTGAGATTGTCTGACTTTAAGGGGATACCTATCAGCAGACACTTTAATCTACGTCACCACTTAGGGAGATTCCTGATTACATTGAAGTTTTTATCGGAAATTACATAGACTGACCGCGACTATTAGGATAGGAAGAAGGTTTTCCCAGAAAAAGCACGATGATCGAGCGACAACCCACCGATTTGCCCCAGTGGACGGCTGAGGCCAAAGACAAGCTCAACAGCATTCCGTTTTTTGTGCGATCTCAGGCTAGAAATCGAATTGAAGCCGTAGCCCGCAGCCAGGCACTAGAAACCGTTACCGCTGATTTGGTAGAACAGGTGCGGCTGCAGTTTGGTCAATAAAAAGCAGAGCCAGCTAAATCGATAGCTAATCTATTCGTCGTCGATCACGGCACTGCGATCTAACAGCAGCAAGTTTCGCAGCTGGTCGGTGCCTAGCTCAGTTAGCCAAGCTTCTCCCGCGCCAACCACCTGCTCCGAGAGCGCCTGCTTGCTCTCGATCATTTCGTGGATGCGCTCTTCTAAGGTGCCGGTACAGACAAACTTGTGCACCTGGACATTGCGGGTCTGACCGATGCGAAAAGCTCTATCTGTCGCTTGATTTTCGACGGCAGGGTTCCACCAGCGGTCGAAGTGGAAAACGTGGTTGGCTCGGGTTAGGTTGAGCCCCACCCCGCCCGCCTTGAGGGACAAAATAAACAGGCGCGGCCCGTTGGGATCGAGCTGAAAGCGGTCAACCATGGTCTCCCGCTGCTGCTTGGAAGTGCTGCCGTAGAGAAACAGCGATTCTTCTCTAAAGTGATGCTCTAGGTGAGCTTTGAGCAGCTTGCCCCACTCAGCGAACTGGGTAAAGATCAAGGCCCGGTCACCTTCCGAAAGCATTTCCTCGACCATTTCATTAAGACGCTGCAGTTTCCCGGAGCGGGTGAGCCCGCCAAGGCTATCTTCCTGCAGGAACTGGGCTGGATGGTTACAGATCTGCTTAAGCCGGGTGAGCAAAGCCAGAATCTGGCCGCGCCGCTGAACACCCTCTGCCTCGTTCAAAGCCTCCAGCGACTGATCAACCGTTTTCTGATAAAGGGCAGCTTGTTCGGCGGAGAGGCCACAAAAGACGGTCATTTCCTGCTTTTCAGGCAGATCTTGAATGATGTCGCGGTCGGTTTTGAGGCGGCGCAAAATGAAGGGCTGCACAAGCGATCGCAACATCTGGAGTGAAGCCGTATCGCCGTATTTCTCAATTGGAGCGGCAAAGCGACGCTGAAAGAAGTTGCGCGGTCCCAGATAACCTGGGTTTAGAAAGTCCAGGATCGACCACAGTTCGCCGAGGCGGTTTTCCACTGGGGTGCCGGTCAACGCGATGCGGAACTGCCCTTCTAGCTGCCGTACAGCCTTTGCCTGCTTAGCCTCGGGATTTTTGATGTTTTGGGCTTCGTCTAGCACAATCCCTTGCCAGGCCACTGCCTGCAGATCCTTCAAGTCACGGAAGACCAGCGGGTAGCTAGTGATGACCAGCTGCACTGACTTGATGCTTCTCAGCAGAGCAGCCCCCCGAAACCGTTTATCTCCGTGGTGCACCAGGGTCTTGAGATCTGGAGCAAACCGCTTGACCTCCCGCTCCCAGTTGCCCAAGACCGAGGTGGGGCAAACCAGCACGGTAGGCGAGTTTAGAAACCCCTCTTGACGCAGATGCAGCAGAAAGGCGATCAGCTGAATCGTTTTGCCTAATCCCATATCGTCGGCCAAACAGGCCCCTAAGCCCCACTGCTCCAGAAACGCTAGCCAAGCTACCCCTCTGGCCTGATAAGGTCGCAGCTGCCCCTTAAAACCATCGGGTTCGGTCAGGGGAGCCAACGTCTGGTTGCCGGTGGTCAGCGTGTCAATCAGCGCCTGCAGCGCTCCTGAGGCTTCAAAGCTAACGACAGGTAGCTTGTCGATGACCTGGGTATCGCCAGTGCTAATTCGGAGGGCATCTTCGACGGAAAGAGGCGTTTCGGTTTTGCGGCTGGTCAAAAATACCTGGGCGGCTTTGACCTCCTGGGGCCGCAGCTCTACCCATTTGCCGTTGATTTCTACTAGGGGCGAGCGCTGGGCCAACAGCCCCTCAAAATCAGCTTTAGTCAGCGTCTCACCGGCTAAAGACAGCTCCCACTGGAAGTTCAGCAGGCTTTTTAGGCCCAACCGCTGACCTCGGCCTGGCACCTCTGCCTTGATCTTGAGACCAATGCGGCTATCTAAGCTGCTAGCCTGCCCAGTGAGCCCTGCCGGTAGCTCAACGCTAAAGCCGTTATCCTGCAGCCGCCACACCACTGCCCGAATAAATTCGTAGGCCTGAATCGGATCGAGGGCACACCCCGCAGGCTGCTGGCCTAGTAGGCTCTGGCGAATCGGTTCATACAGACGAGCTGCCCGACCTAAACCTCCTAGGAGCGTTTCTTGAGGCGACTCAATGGTTTGCCCCCGAATCTGAAACTGATCTACCGGATGCTGCCAGATCAACTCCGCGCTGACAGACCAGTCTGGATCAACGACCGACTGCAGCGCATAGGCCAAATGCCAGTCGCCCCCCTGCTGCTGGGGCGGCGAAAGCACGAAGCGAGTACGAAACTGAGCTGTCTGCTCTGTCTGGTTTTGGAGGGGGGCAGTCCAGGTAGCTAGGGCATCGCGCAGACGGGATGTGGTAGCAGGGCTGGCTTCTAGCACTGGATTGGGGTTAGACAGAGCGCTGAGCCACTCGCGGACCGGCAATTCTCGGCTCAGGGGGGTGGTGGCGGGTACCGGCTGGGTCTTGGCGGTGGTTCGCACTCGACTGTCAATGATCTGGCTGAGAAACTGTAGCAGCAGATCCTCGGGCGGCGGCAACAGCTCTACAAACGGCCCCTGAACGTCTGGGTGATCGCTGCTGCCATCTCCGCCTCGACAAACACTCAGGCAGGAGGCGGGCATTCTGCGAGCAAACTGCCGCAGTCGGTCTTGATCTACGGCGCTGTCGAGCAAGGGCTGCCAAAAGGCTTCTTGACGCTGGCTGGTAAGTGCGATCGCAGGCAGCACCTTCCCTCGAGCCAGCAGATCCAGCCCCCATCGGGCGACGTGCCCCCAGTAGCGCAGGTCAGAGCCCAGATTAGAAGCGGCCTCTCCAACAGACTGGCCCAAAGGCAGCTTCAGCAAAATCGTCAGCGCCACCGGCGGCGGCACCAGCCATCCACTGACCCACCAGGGATAAAGCGCGCTGGGAAACTCAGCCGCGGCCGAGTGAATCGGCTGGAGATAGCCCTTCTCCAAACCTGTCGGCAGCACCAGAGGCATTTTGACCCAAGGGTAGGTAATCGGTTGAGCCGTGACTGGGGCAGTTGAAGTCGCTGGTGCTTTACCTCGGCGGCGCTTAGCTGGTTCCGGCGGCGCTACCTCTGGAGTCAATCCGGCCAAAATACCGCCCGGCAGCACCAGTCCTGAGGCAGTCACGCCCTCTCCATTAGACTCGCGCTGAGCCTGAGCTTTTAACCAGGCAGCCAGATCGATTTGCGCCAAGCTGTAGGGATGTTCATACACCCCGGCAGCAGCAGGAAATGACTGTGTCTCAGTTCGCTGCCAGGCTTCTCCCCAAAGGAAAAACTGCTGACGCTCCGGAAGCCAACTGCCGTGTAAGATTGTCATGAACCATCAACCGATCTACGCCACACATTCTGCCTGGGCACTTGCCTAGAGCCTTCAAGGCCAGGAACTTTCTTGCCAAGGCACCCGTTGCCTGAGCTTAAAAGCTTTTCTCAGTTCTTATCCAGCCTGGTCCTGTGACCTCTATTAGCGAACCACGGGCTTCTTTCCCTCGAAAAGGCGACCAGAAAAAAGCTGTTCGCTAGGCTAGTACATTCTCTCCTACTTAGACTCCTCGATTGCGATAAGGAGACGTTACCTGGACCATCTCTCGACTGCCAGCCGTACAGCTAATTGGCCATCTCGCCTATATTCTACTGCCTCATTCCAGCAAACTTGACGCAGAGAGCACTGTTGGTGGAATGGAAGACGCGGAGACATGGGAACGCGAGGATACCCTTCAAGAAAACCTAAACTAGGTATTCAACAATAACTGGAGTGTGGTCGCTAGGCTGCTCTTGTTGGCGCGGCTCAACATCGATTGTGCAGCGCTGAGCCTGTTCATAGAGAGTAGGAGACAGATAGTGGTGATCAATCCGCCAGCCGTGGTTGCGACGAAAGGAGGCAGCTCGGTAGTCCCACCAACTGTAATGCCCTCCCTCCTGAGTGAACTTGCGAAAAGCGTCTTTTAACCCAACCGAGAGCACTGCCTGTAAAGCCTCCCGTTCAACTGGAGAGGCCATGATGTGAGTCTCTTTACCAGCAGGATCATAAATGTCTCGATCTTCGAGAGCGATGTTGAAGTCGCCGCAGACGTTCACCTGCTGATACTGGGTTAGTAGGGCAGCCAAATATTTCTGCAGCAGCGCCAACCAACGCAATTTGTAGGCATATTTGTCACTGCCCACGGAGGAGCCATTCGGCACATAGAGATTAACAATACAAACGCCTTTTGTAACGCCAGCGATAACCCGCTTTTGCTCATCAAGATCTCCTACTTCAACCGGGTCCAAGACCCCGACAAACCCTAGTTTGACATCATCGAGCGGTTGACGGCTGAGCAGGGCCACTCCGTTGTAGGTTTTTTGTCCATAGATATAGGGGTGATAGCCCACTGCCTCAAAAGCAGCACCTGGAAATAGCTCATCAACTACCTTAGTTTCTTGAAGGCAGAGCACATCGACCGGTCGAGCCTGCAACCAGTCAACCACATGGTTTAACCTCATCCGGATCGAGTTTACGTTCCAGGTGGCAACCTGCATACTTTTCAAACCTGTCTTGGTAAGGACACAACCCCTTAGCTTAGACTCAAATGGTTGCTGCCTCCACTGCAGCCTGGCTTAAACCTGAGGTCGCTACTATGCCCATCCCAGATCGTCCCCTGGAAGGCGAGGATCTCATTAAAGAGGTCTGCCGCCGCATTAGAGCCGCTCGTAGCCTATGGGATGCTCACAAAAATGCTGCCTGCCGTAAAGAGCGAGAGCAGGCCCTGGCGCTATACAGCACCCTAACTCCGGAGCAAAAAGACAAAGTTCCCCAGGCGTTGCGAGTTTGGCTGCGCTACCGCAGTGAAAAATATTTTGGCACCCATCAGACTCAGCCCGGATCAGCCCATCGCTCCTCAAAGCGATCGGGTAAACGTCGGGGGCAAAAGGGAGGTTCTTGAGAGGTGGGAAAGGCAGAGGGAGGCAATAAAAAATATGCTGACTCTCTAGCTTTGGTGGAGCAAAAGTTCTCATTAGGTAAGAGCATGAGGCTTTGCATTTAAGGGGAGGCGCAGAGGAAAACCTATCTTGATTAGATAGGTAGATCAGAACCTTTGAATCTCCATTGACGGGTCAGGCGAATACTGCGATATTTAGCGTGTCTCCTTTTATAAAGTTTTAAATAAGCGGCCCACTCTGTAGGCTCACCTGATTAAAAATGCGCCATAAATCTCCTATTCTGGCAGCCTTACTGCTTTCTGCTTGTCTCCCTCAAGCAGCCGCTTTTCCCGCAGGTCAAGCTCAAGCCCTACTGTCTAAGATTGCACTGGAGACAGGCAGCTATGATGAAGCGATCGCATCTTCCCTAACTAACGACGTTGCTACTTCTTTAAGCCATGTCACTGCCGCTCAGGGCCAGGATATTATTGCTGCCCGTCCGCAGGAAGACGCTGTAGCTGCCGGTGCTCTGAGAGTTGTTGCTCAGGCTCATGAGACAATAGCCACCGCTCCCACCTCGCCCGCTGATTTTGAGGTTGCAGCAGGACCGAATGGAACGGATCGGACCCAGAATCAAGGCGGTTCAACCTGGTTGTGGATTTTGCTGCCCCTGGGACTTTTAGGCGGTCTTCTATGGGGCCTAATGCGCAGGCGTACCCCTGCGGTTACCCCTGTCGACGACGGAGTTACGCCAATTCCTCAGCCTCCCACCACGCCACCAGTTGGCCCTAGCGCTGCCCCCCCGGCTATTCCTCAGCCAGAAGCTGCCCCTATCGAGTCTGATCCAGTATTGGCTGATTTTGAACCCACGCCCCCTACACCAGCAGTAGCCGAGTCAGCCCCCATTGAGCCCAGTCCAGTACCAGCTGACGCTGAGCCCGCACCTCCCATATCCGAAGCTCCCCCCGTTGAGCCTAATCCAGTACTGGCTGACTTCGAGCCTACTCCGGTACCAGCTGATGCTGTGCCCTCCACGCCGGCAGTGGCCGAGTTGACCCCGATTCCACCTGCACCAGATCCTATTGAGCCTAGTCCGGCACCAGTTGAACCCGCTGTCTCTGCTCCAGAAGCCGTCCCCACTGAGCCTGAGCTAATCCTGGCTGACTTTGATCCTAGTCCGGCATCAATTGAACCTGAACCCACTGCCTTTGCTCTAGAAGCCGTCCCCACTGAGCCTGAGCCGATCCTGGCTGACTTTGATCCCATCCCAGTATCAGCTGAACCTGAACCCGCTTCGACTCCAGAAGCTTTCACTACCGAACCTGAGTTAATCCTGGCTGACTTTGAACAGGTTCCCTCTATCCCAGAAGTAACCGAAGCAGATCCCGTTCCACCTGCCCCTGCACCGCTATCAGTTGAGCCGGAACCAACGACAGCAGCAGCACCAGCGGTGCCCGAGGCACTTGAATCCGAGGTGGTTGAGCCCGAGGTACTTGAGCCCGAGCCAGCGCCTCAACCCGCGCGGCCCTCGCCACAACCACCAGCCGAACCTCCTTCTCCCTACCTGCCTACAAATCCCCTAATGGCGAGCGCAGCAGGTCTGGCCGCCGGAGCAGGCGCAGCCGGACTTGCCGCTGGAGCCACGGCTGCCAACACAGAAGACCAGTCCATCATTGAGGCTAGCAAGTACAACGTAGTCGGTCGGCCAATCGAGGATCTAGATCTCTCTGATGTTGATCAGGGCTTGTCGGACTTGCCAAATGGCTACGGGGAAAGCCGTATTGTCCTATTGCCGCGCGACCCTCAATGGGCCTATGTCTACTGGGACACTCCGAGTGAGCACAAGGAGCAGCTTCGCCGTCAAGGAGGAGAGCGCTTGGCGCTGCGGCTGTATGATGTCACCGACGTAAACCTGAACTATCAAAATTCCCACAGCCTGCAGCAGTACGACTGTGAGGAGATGGCCCGAGACTGGCATCTGCCGATTCCGGTGAGCGATCGCAACTATCTGGCCGAAATTGGCTATCTCACTGCTGATAGCCGATGGCTGGTGCTGGCCCGCTCCAATACTATTCACGTTCCGCCCGTCTACCCTTCCGACTGGATAGAAGATCACTTCCTCACGGTGGGTTGGGATGAAGATTTGCGGGGTCAGACCCTATTCACCCTAGTTCCGCCCGAGCAAAGAGCCACTGGCACGTCTCCCATTCATGAAAGCCTGTTTGCCCTGGCCCAGTCTACCGAATCGCTTCGGGTAGCCGGTTCTCTGTTTGGATCTATGCAGCATGTTCCAGGTTCGCTGACTCCTGGCCAATCAGTCAGTTCCTACGGATTTCCTTCTGGCATAGGCCTTTGGGCCCTGCCAACTGTGTCTGGGGCCCTGCCAACTGTGTCTGGAGCTTTACCAACTCTTTCTGGGATCGGCTTTGCCGCCTCTATGCCGCCCATTCGTCCCCGTAAGTTTTGGCTGGTTGCTGATGCCGAACTGATCGTGTACGGAGCAACAGAGCCCGATGCCACAGTCACCATTGGCGGACAGCCGATTAGGCTCAGTCCTGACGGTACTTTCCGATTGCAAATGTCCTTCCAGGATGGCGTGATTGACTACCCAATCATGGCAGTTGCGACAGATGGAGAGCAAAGCCGCTCTATTCACCTATCCTTCGAGCGCGAAACGCCAGATCGCAACACCAACACCCAAGACGAAGCCCAAGATGAGTGGCCCACCCCTTAAATCTCCCCTTTCCAGGAACCTGATAGGGCTAAGAGGAGTGTTCGGGTCTGCGGGCCACTGCCTGCAATCGCTGATCCAGTTCAGTCGAGTTTACCTGAGGAACAAAGGTTTGAATGGGTTCAGGATGACCTGCACTCATATCGACCGGAGCGCCAAGCCAGCCTTCAGTTTTTTGGTGGAGTGAGGGCAACGGCTTGAAAGGCTCAATGCCCAACGGCCCCGGACTCGCCTCGGAGGAGGCTGTATAGACACCCGGATGATTTACAGACAGCTCAGCCCAAAGTTCTTCGGCTGGGCCGTCTGTGGATACAGCTTCGGAGGCAGCTTCTGGTACTGCGCTCTCCCAGGGATCTTCGACTGCTGGTGCTTCTATTTCTTCAGGGGATGGGTCGGGCGGCTGAGCCGAGAGATAGCCCCATTGACCAGGCTGCGGCTGGAGAAACGGATTGTCTCGATGGGGTGAGTCCGTTTCTTCAGCAGGCAAGGGGGCAGCGGGGAGCAGCGGTATACGCGGCTTTGTGGCGGGCTTTAGTTCACTGGTTGGCAGTGGGTTGGGAAATAGGACGGGCTGACCTGAGAAGATGGCTTCAAACTCTCGGTTGTAGTGACGCAGAGGCTGACCTCGCCGCCCCCACAAGCGCAAGATGTGATCGACGGAGAGAATTTTGTATCTGCCCTGATAAAGGGCTTCTACAATTGCGCTCTGAATCCACATCAGTTCAAACTGCTGTAGCCAGTCGGTCATCACTGCATCTACTTCACAGGAGCCAAGGTCAAAGTATTTTTCCAGCAGAATACAAACTTGTTCAATTTCTTGACGAGGGTCTGTGATTGCCATAACGATGGGCCTATCAGATAAACCCAGTTGAAGAATAACAAACCGTAGGTAGCATACCCCTACCTGCATCTTAAGGGCTGAGTCTCAAAAGTGACTGTTCATTCCTTAATAGTCTCGACTATCAAAGGGGCTACTACGTCCTACCCAATCAAAATTACTCAGCCGAAAGCCCAGATAGCCTGAGGTTTGGGCAGGATTGTAGCGAAGAAGAAAGCCATAGGCCCGACGGCTGTATTCAAACACCAGATCCGTTTCAATAAATCGTCCGGTGTCTAGGTTGAGTGCGGTTTGAAAGCCTGCTCGGAAGGGGCCATAAATCTGCTGTAGTAGCCCGCCCGAAAGTACGTTCTGGTCTACGTTGCGGTCAAATAGAAAAGGAGAGGTTGCCCCTCCTACAAAGGTTCTAGAATAGCCTAGATTGAACTGGGTATAGTCTAGAAATGGGCGAGAAAAATGACCAAACTGGCCTTCTAAACGAACACTCGCCGTTAGACTTTCCTGAAGATCGTCGCTGCTGTAATAAGTTGCAATCCCCCTTAGCCTGGTTGCTAGCTGGAGAAACGGCACGACTGGTCGGGGAGAATAGCGCAGCCCCTGGGTAGGCGTGGGCGGTAAACCCTGGCCCTGCCACAGCAAAAACGCCCGATCGAGAGTCGCGCTGCCCTGAAATCTAAACAGACTGGTGAGATTGCTAGCATTATTCGCTCCAATCAGTTCAGGGCGATCAGTCCCTGCCGTAACATATTGCCCCGATAGCTGATAGGTCAGATTAATTTGGGTATCTCCTAGCGGAACGACGGGCGACAACAGCACTGCCCCAAGGCTGGACTGGACATCCTGAAATCCCAAAGAACCGTTGAACAGGCGGTCGCGGTAGCTGTATTCCAAATTGAGGATGTGGTCACCAATTAGCTGCTGACCACGAACGCTAGCCCTCAGACGCTCGTTCAGGTTTGCGAGATCAAGCCCTGGCAGGCTGGCCGTAGCCGTTATTAACGTGCGGGGGCCAAGGGGGCCATTTAGAGAAGCAACTACCCCAAAGTTGGCCGGATCGGCAATATTGCTCCCAGACTCGGTGACCCACCTCTGCAGGTAAAACTGGGGCCTCACCGAGAGTTGCCACAGTCCCCCGGGACTAAAGGAAAATGCCCGTTCAACAAAGAAACCACCCCGATCCTGGCCATCTATCCCGACATTCGTTGGGATAGGGTTTAGCTCACTGGGGTCGACTTGTCCCCGCCGAAAAGTGATGCGATCGCGCAGCAGCGGAATGGAAAAGCCCTGGTCAAAAACCACTCGGGCATTGGTAATGACAAGCTCATCTTCTTCTGGGCTAATTGCAGTTAGTCGGGCGGTATCTCCCCTGAATTCAATCTCCGGCGGGGAGAAGGGGTCATTGGTCAGCCGAATGCCTTCGGCATACCAGCCAGTCGCATCAAAATCAATGCGCTCGGCCTCAAACCGCAGCCGGTTAATGTCGCCTTCCTCTCCGCCAGCCAAATTCCTGTTATCAGTTCCTAGGCTCAGGCCGCCGGGGCTGGTGACAGAGGAAATCGTTCCCTGCTCCTGGATAGGTCGGCTAGCTGGGGCTACAACTTGGGAGGAGGAGCCGACAACTTGAAAATCCGCAGAAAAGTCCCTTTCAACCTCGGTTAGAGACAGTTCTCCCTGGGCTTCGAGAATGCTGCCTGATCCTTGAAGCAGGTTATAGGTAGCAGAACTACCGGCAATAATCTGATTGTTGCGGTTGAAGAGGACATCTTCTTCGGCTCTGAGAAAACGGTTTCGCAGGTTGGCCCACAGCCGGTTGGAAAATAGCTGGGCATCACCAAACTGAACCTGCACGTTGCCAGAGGCGGTGACGATTTGGCTAGATGGGCTGTAGGTTTGCCGATCTGCCCGCAGCAGCAGCGGCGGGTTTTGGGTAGGCTCAGTAGCAGGCTCTGGACTGGCTGCCTCTAGTCCCGCCAAAGCTGGTAGAGGAAAGGCTCCGTCATTCCAGAGGGTTGAATGGTTGAACTGTTCAGTGGGTACTGGCGTTGGCGCTCCCACACCCTGCCCCAAGCCTGAATTGGGCTCGTTCGCTGGCGTATTTAAAGGCATCACGGGCGCTAGCGGATCTAGCGTCAGAAAGCCTGAGGTGGGAGAAATTCGAGGAATCTGGCTCGCCTGACTGCTCTCTAGCTGCTCTGAATCGAGCAAAAGGGAGTGGGCAGAAAAGCTCACTGGAGCTTCAGCTGGGTCAGGGCGAGGGGCTAACTCGGTGGGGCTGGCACTTGCTGAGAACGGCAGCGGGTCGTCGGCGTCTACCGAGCCGGTGCTTTCTGCCAGATGTGGCGATACCTCAGCCGCAGGGAAGACAGCTGGGATTTCCGACAGAATCAGCGGGAAGGGCATGCTTCTTCTTCAGGGCACTAAAAATAAAGCCCGTCAGAGCGGGCTTTGAGTACAAGTAGGTAGCTTAATCAGGGACTTTGCTCTGGCTTCTTTTCCGCTGGCCAACTTACTCACAGGGAGTAGGGGCCTTAGGAACCGACGCTTATTCTGAATCTTGACGTCCGGGGTTCCGAGCGGGGTCTCCATTGAGGAAGCCGAATACAAACAAAGACACAAAGAAGGTCACTACAAGGTAAACAACAATCTTAAGGGTCAGCATTGATGGCTCTCCAATGAATCAGCAACTGGAATTTGCAAAGTTATAGCTATCATATCGCCAAACGTCCTTTCCCCCTTAGGGATCAAGCCCATCTCCACGTCTTTTTAGAGGCTCTAAGGCGGCTAGGGCTAGAGGGTAAAGTGCGATCGCAACCAACTCCATACCTGCCCGGCCGAACTTTCTAACCAGAGCAGCCCTTTGTCGATCCACCGCAGCAGGTATACCAGCGGGTGGTCAACATAGTCAACCACGACGGCCTTAGCCTCGATCCAGATCGGATGGGTTTCGGAAGCAGTCGTAATCAGGCGATCAGACACTACCGTCACTTCTCCATCAGGATTGCCCTCAGAGCTGACGATTGACGAACCTTGCTTCAACTCCAGCGCACCTTGCCTGCCCATAGCCGGTAGGGTTAACACCGGGTCGGCTGCTGGCAGTAACGGCACTGTCTCCACGAAAGCGGTTTCGGTCATGACTAGGGGTTGAATGTGCGATCGCGCCTGATTCTGGCTCTGGAGTAAGCGAAGGGCTCTTTGATGTTGAACCATTTCCGCTTCTCCAAACAGGTCAGTCATCGTCGCCACCGGCCCCATCATCATCCACCGCATCAGATGGTGAAATAGCTGAACCGGCCACCAAGATCGCCGATTGAGAGAAGGCAGAGGTAGTCTGCCAGCCTGCAATCGCTGTTGCTGTCGCCAATGGTAGTGTCCCTGCTCTGCCAGGAGCCAGGCAATAGCTCGGCTCAAAGCAGCCTGTTCTTCTATAGACAGCAGATTCAACAGTTGGTTCCCGGCGGCCACCAGCACTAGGGAGCGATCTTCAAGCTGCGTTGCGATGCCTTGAATTCGGGTGCGCTGGGAGACTTTAGCCAGCCTTGACGACGAGAGATCAAGCGCCTGCCCAGCCGCCAGCACCAAGCCTTTGAGCGGAGCAGGCGGCAGATACCCTTCAAAGAGCGGGCTACTCGGCTGCTGCAGCCATCCCAGTAGGATCTTGATCGGCCCATCACTTTGATTGGGCTCAATCCAAGCGCGATGGAGCGCAGGCTGGCGCTGCCGCAGACGGCTCAGCTGACCCACCGGATCAGCCGCTGCAATTTTTCGATAAATCAGCCGCCCCGCCTGAAACCCAACATAAACCGGGTATAGCGTGACCTGCAAGGCCCAAGCAGCCCCTACCTGCAGCCGCCTCACAACCCGTTCGGCCCTTTGAGCCCAGCCGTGATAGGTTCCCAATAAACGGTTGATAGTTTGGCTTTGAAAGGAGCGTGACGAGGATGCCATAACCCTGCTTGAATGGCTTCAATGTCCCAATCTTACCGAAGTCATGACCACCTCTGGATCGCCTGCGCTACTTCCATCGCTTAAATTCATTGAGGACACCCTTCATCGGCTTCGGTCCCTCTCCCAATGCTCGGTTCTAGAGAGCTGGCGTTTTTTAGCAGATCCCCACGGCATCCATTCGCCCCATCAGCTGCCCGAGGAGGAATCCCTTCCCCTAGCCCCTTTGAACCAGCGGCACCACATTCCCTGGAACCGAGGTCAACAGGTTTTATGGCTTTATCAGCAGCTGCAGTGGCCGGCTGCTTTACAAGGTTTTTCCCTTCAAGGCTATAGGGTTAAGCTGGCGCTGCGCTGGTGGGCTGACCTGGCCGAACTCTATGTCAATGGGGCTTTGGTGCAAACGGGCGATATCTTTGACTGCTTCACGCGGCTGCCGCTCTGTGATGCTATCGTGCCCGGAGACTCGGTAGAGGTTGCTTTGCGGCTGGTTAGTCCAGGGCATGATGAGGGAGCTTTGGTGCGATCGCACCTCATCTTCGAGTCCACCCATGAAGATTTGCCTGAACCTGGCTTCGTTGCGGATGAACTGGCCGTGCTTTACCGATACCTCCAGCAGTTTGCCGCTGATCAGCTAGAAGACTTCTCTCAAAAGCTAACCATCATTGACTGGGAGCATGTAGACAATCGCCCCCACTTTCAGGAATCCCTCCAGGCCCTGCGTCAGCAACTCACCCCTTGGAGCACCTGGATCAAGCAGCGCCAAATCCATTGCGTCGGCCATGCCCATCTCGATCTGGCCTGGCTCTGGCCCGTTGCCGACACCTGGAATGCTGCCGAACGCACTTTTCAGTCTGTACTTTGCCTGCAACAAGACTTTCCTGAACTCACCTACACCCACTCCAGCCCAGCCCTCTTCGCCTGGGTGGAAGCGCATCGACCCGAACTTTTCCAGCGCATTCAGGAGCAGGTCAGACAGGGGCGGTGGGCGATTGATGCTGGGCTTTGGGTCGAGCCAGAGCTAAACATTATCGGGGGTGAATCGATCGTTCGGCAGCTTCTCTACGGGCAGCGCTACTGCCGGGAGAAGTTTGGCAAAGTCAGCGAAGTAGCTTGGCTACCCGATACCTTTGGCTTTAACTGGCAGTTGCCCCAACTCTTCACCCAGGGCGGCATCCGCTACTTCGCCACCCAAAAACTCCGCTGGAACGACACCAACCCCTTTCCCCACGACTGGTTCTGGTGGGAGGGTTTAGACGGTACCCGCATTCGCAGCCTCACGCTGCCGCTGATCGGCAGCGATATTGAGCCGGTTGAGATGGCACATTACGCCTGTGAATGGGAAGCGAAAACGGGTTTTTCCCAGAGCCTCTGGCTACCGGGAGTGGGCGATCATGGCGGCGGACCGACACGAGACATGTTGGAAAAGGCGCGCCGCTGGGCCGAGTCACCGTTTTTCCCAGAGCTAACTTTTGGCCATGTTGGCGAGTTTGTAGAAAAGCTAACGCCCTTGACGGCTGGAGTAGAGCAAACCACAGAAGAGAAGGACACGGTTCACGATTCTAAGAATTCGTCTCTTCCTGTTTGGCAAGATGAGCTTTACCTTGAGCTGCATCGAGGTTGCTACACGACCCACGCCGATCAGAAATGGTACAACCGCCGCTGTGAGGATGTGCTTTACCAGGCGGAGCTGTTCTCTGCTCTAGCGGCTTTAATCAGCCACCGGCCTTACCCCAAAGCTGAACTCGAAGCAGCTTGGAAAAACGCGCTGTTCAATCAGTTTCACGACATTCTGCCAGGGTCTTCGATTCCAAAGGTCTTTGCTGATGCCAATCAGCTGTGGGAGGAAGCGCTTCAGAGAGGAACCGTGATTTTGCAGGAGGCGTTGGGTGCGATCGCAACCCATCTCGCTCTACCCAATCCGCCCCAACCCGATGCCGTCCCGCTAATGCTGTTTAATCCCCTGAACTGGAAGCGCTCAGAGGTTGTTTCTATCCAGGCTCCCCATGAACCACAGCCAGGATACCGCTGGCAGGTTCAGGATGTATCCGGTCAGGTGCTTTCAGATTCTTCAGGAACATTTGAATCCAAAACTGTTCTCTTCTTAGCTGTTGCCGTTCCTTCTGTGGGGTACAGGCTTTTCTGGCTAGTTCAGACTCCAGCAGTAGAAACCGAATCCCCTCAACCTCCAAATCACTGGAATTTAGAAAACCCATTTATCAAAGCTGAGATTGATCCCAACACTGGAGACATCACCAGCCTCTTTGATAAGCACCATCAGCGGGAGACATTGAGCGGCCCTGGCAACCAGCTTCAGGCATTCAAAGATCAAGGCCAGTACTGGGATGCCTGGAATATTGCCCCCGACTACGCCGATCATCCCCTGCCCTCCGCTCAGCTAGAAGCAATCCAGTGGATAGAGTGGGGATCGCTGCGGCAACGGCTCCGGGTTGTTCGTCAGCTCAATCAGTCCACCTTCACCCAGGACTACATTCTCGACAGCCACTCACCCATTCTCAAGATTGAAACCGCTGTTGATTGGCAGGAAAGCCAGGTAGTGCTGAAGGCAAGCTTTCCGCTAACAGTGCAATCCGACCACGCGACCTACGAAATTCCTTTTGGTGCGATCGCACGTTCCACCCAACCCCAAACACCTCAGGAAAAGGCCAAGTGGGAAGTGCCCGCTCTGCGCTGGGCCGACCTCAGCCAAGACGACTATGGCGTGAGCCTTCTGACCGACTGCAAACACGGCTTTGACGCCAGCCCCCAACAGCTGCGGCTAACCTTGCTCAAAGCTCCCCTCTGGCCCGATCCCACCGCTGATCGAGGAAAACACCACTTCACTTACGCCCTCTACCCCCATCCCGGCAACTGGAAACTGGCTCAAACAGCTCACCATGCCCACAGCCTTAATCTGCCTCTACACAGCATCACTGCCTCCAACCAGCAGAGCCAACCTCAGCTAGAGGTGGGAGCCGCCGTGAGTTTTCTAGAGCTAGGAGACAATAACCTCATCCTGGCAGCCTTTAAGCAGGCAGAAGCGAACCCCCATCAGTTCATCTTGCGCTGCTACGAAGCTTACGGGAATCCAGGACACCTGACACTGCAAAGCCCCCTGCCCATCAACCTCGCTTCCCCCGTAAATTTGCTAGAAGATCCTCAGGATAGGCTTCCTGAAGACCCTCTCAAACTAGCCCCCTGGCAGGTAGCAAGCTATCAAATTCTCCCTGTCGACGAGCTTTGACACTAGTGGATCTAGGTCGCCATCAGAGTTGTGATCCTCCCGCATCGTTTCTCACTGGCGCTCACCCAAGTAGGGATTCTAACGACGCCAGTAAGCTTGACGGGTGCGGTCTTCCTCCAGCCTCCATTCTTCCACCGTCATAATTTTTCCTGGCTAGATAACTAAAGTTAAGTTCGCCTAGGCAGACCAAGGCTCCTGAAAATCGGGGTAAAGCGTTAAGCCCCCATCAATAAATAGAGTTTGGCCTGTAATATAAGTCGCCTCATCAGAAACTAAAAAGGCTACAGCTGCCGCCATCTCATCCGGCGTCCCCGCTCGCCGCATGGGAATGTGGCTCTCTACCTCAGCCTGTTTTTCCGGATCTTCGGTCCAGGCTTCATTGATAGGCGTCACCGTTGCCCCCGGTGCAATGCCATTGACTCGAATACCAGCCTTGGCATATTCCAGAGCCAGCGTTTTCGTCAAATTGCCCATTCCCCCTTTGCTCATGGAGTAGCTGATATACATAGGCCGAGGAATGATTTCGTGCACGCTCGAAATGTTGATAATGACGCCAGACTTGTTCGTTGCCAGAAAGTGCCTTAAAGCCTCCCGCGCACAGAGAAAAGCACCCCTCAGGTTGACGTTAAGCACCTGATCTAGCTCATCTGCCTCAATTTCGTGGGCAGCTTTTTCGGTTTGAATTCCCGCATTGTTAATGAGAATATCTAGCCCCCCCAACTTTTCAATCGTGGTGCCAACCATCTCAACAATGTCCGACTCCTTCGAGACATCCCCCTGCACCAGCAAGGACCGAACTCCGCAGGCATCTACATCATTACAAGCCTGACGCATTGCCTTTTCTTCAGTGTCTTCAGCCCCACTTGGGTCTTTGCGGTAGTTAATGGCAATGTTGCAGCCCTCTTGAGCAAGACGAATTGCGATCGCTTTGCCAATACCTGAACTCGCTCCTGTGACTAGAGCCGTTTTACCTTTCAGTCCTTTCATAAAACTTTGCTACTCCCCTATCTACAGAGCGTCAGCTTTGGAAACCCATTTTATGACAAGGGTTATGCTCCAAACCTCTAACCACAAATTAACACTGGCCTCCATTCCCAAGAAGCCTTGCAAATGTGACGGAAAGGTGACGTTAGTTGGCTCAGCCAGCAAAAAGGCTATTCCAACACTCATCCACAGAAGCTGTTCAAAGCAAAAGCCCTCATCCATTGAAGGAAGAGGGCTTTTGGAAGATAGACCAGGCATCGAGCTATTTTGACAAGGGGCAACCCCCTCACTATTTTCGCCGCTGCTGCGTTTCACGTTCCGAGTTCGAGATGGAGTCGGTGTGGGTCCACAGCGCCATT